>CAKRVU010000109.1 GCA_934408835.1 uncultured Oscillospiraceae bacterium
GTGTTTCGACAGAGGTAGTTTGCTATGATAAGAAACGGTGCAAAAAAAGGTATCGTGTTCGCCCAAAAAGCCGAGACTGGTGAGGCAGGCAAGTGGACTTGTTTGTTTGGAAGGTTGAAATTGTGATATTTTTTGAAAAAATTGGAGGGTTAAGCGAAAAAATCACAAAATATGCACAATATTTACTTGCAATCAGAATTG
This sequence comes from uncultured Oscillospiraceae bacterium, assembly GCA_934408835.1. Lineage (GTDB taxonomy): Bacteria > Bacillota > Clostridia > Oscillospirales > Ruminococcaceae > CAKRVU01. The sequence goes on from CAKRVU010000109.1 coordinate 202, forward strand.
CTTTTTGTTATAATGAGACTATAATGGAAAACAGTGGCAGATTCTTTCGCTGGAATCTGACGGGAAAGGAGCGGCGCACAGGGTTTGGCGCCAAATCAGATATGGAACAGAAAATATTTACGCCGGAGGAACTGGCCCAATTGACGGAATTTTTTGAAGGGCGCAGTACCAAGGCTTATGAATTTTTCGGAGCGCACCGCGTTTATCAGAACAATGTCAAGGGAGTCTTGTTTCGGGTATGGTGCCCGACGGCGCGTGCTGTTTCGGTTGTTGGCGATTTTAACGGCTGGCAGCATGGCGTAAGTCCGATGGCGAAGGTGCATGCCGGCGGGATTTGGGAGGCGTTTTTGCCCGGCTTTGAGAACTATGACCTTTATAAATTCAGCATCGAGACAATGCATGGCGATATCCGACTGAAATCAGACCCATACGCATTTCACTATGAAACCCGCCCCAATACCTCCAGTCGTTTTTATGAACTGGACGGCTTTGAATGGAAGGATGAAGCGTATCGGAATTCACAAAAAAATAAGAATCCGGTACGCAGTCCAATGAATATCTATGAAGTGCATGTTGGGTCTTGGCGTACTTACCCAGATGGACAGCCTTATGATTATCTGAAGTTTTCCGATGAGCTCATCCCGTACCTGAAGGAGATGGGATACACTCACGTAGAGCTTATGCCGCTCACAGAGTATCCTTACGATGGATCTTGGGGCTATCAGGTCACCGGTTATTTTGCGCCGACCTCTCGTTATGGCACGCCTCACGATTTTATGGAGATGGTGCAGCGTTTCCATCAGGCGGATATCGGAGTCATTCTCGATTGGGTTCCGGCTCATTTTCCGAAGGACGCCAGCGGTCTTTATGAATTTGACGGAAGCTGCTGCTATGAACATTCCGACCCTCGGAAGGGCGAGCATCATTCGTGGGGAACCCGCGTATTTGACTATGGTCGCAACGAGGTGGTTTCCTTCTTGATGTCCAGCGCTGCGTATTGGGCAGATCTTTACCATATTGACGGATTGCGGGTGGACGCGGTTGCTTCTATGTTATATCTTGACTATGATCGTCCGGACGGGCAGTGGGTTGCCAATCAGTACGGCGGCAACGAGAACTTAGACGCAGTCGCCTTTTTAAGAAAACTCAATGAGAGCATTGTCAAGAAGCATCCGCAAATTCTGATGATCGCCGAGGAGTCTACAGCTTGGCCGATGGTTACTAGACCGCCGGAGGATGGAGGTCTTGGGTTCCACTTCAAATGGAATATGGGATGGATGAACGATATGATTCAGTATGTCACGCTTGACCCATTCTTCCGTTCTAACAATCACAATAAAGTGACCTTTTCCTTTTTCTACGCCTTTTCGGAAAACTTTATCCTGCCTATTTCTCATGATGAAGTGGTGCACGGCAAGGGAACGCTGATCAACAAAATGCCGGGCGAGTATGATCAGAAATTTGCTGGAGTTCGCGGCTTTTTGGGCTATATGATCGCGCATCCGGGAAAGAAGCTTCTGTTTATGGGGCAGGAATTCGGTCAGTTTGCCGAATGGAACTACGAAAAAGAACTGGATTGGCTTTTGCTCGACTATGAAAAACATCGCCAGTTGCAGCATTATGTCAAAGCGCTAAACCACCTTTACCTTTCTTACCCGGCCTTTTGGGAAAATGATGATTCTTGGGACGGGTTCCAGTGGATTGTCAGCGATGACCATATGCAAAACATCCTGGTCTTTCGCCGCATTGATATGAAAGGGAAGGAACTGATTGTAATTTGCAGTTTTTGTCCGGTGGCTTATGAAAATTACCGGTTTGGGGTTCCTTATTATACCAGTTATACCGAAATTTTTAATTCCGATCTCCCGGAATATGGCGGTACTGGTGTCTCCAATCCGGAGCCTATCAAGGCGCAGCCGTTGGAAAGCCACGAATATCCGCAATCCATTTCGGTAACCATTCCGCCGCTCGGCGTGGTATTTTTGGAGCCGAAATCACGGGTACGGAAGACGCCTCCAACGCCGCAGAAGAAAGCGGGGAAACGGTCGGGGAAATCCGGATGAGTGTGCCGGCAAGCCGTAAAAAAGGCGGCTTTTCAAACGGACGCACAGCAGAAAAAAGAAATAAACTTTCGGTTTCCGATCTTGTAAAACGAGCGTCGGAAAGAAGGAGGAGCATATGTTTGCAAAAAAAGAATGTGTTGCCATGCTGTTGGCAGGCGGTCAGGGAAGTCGTTTGCATGTGCTGACGCAAAAGATGGCAAAGCCTGCGGTTCCCTTTGGCGGGAAATACCGGATTATTGACTTTCCACTTTCCAATTGTATCAATTCCGGTATTGATACAGTCGGTGTTTTAACACAGTATCAGCCGCTGGTTTTGAACGATTATATTGGAAACGGACAGCCTTGGGATTTAGACCGGCTGTATGGCGGGGTGCATATTTTACCGCCTTATCAAAGCGTTAACGGCGCCAGCTGGTACGAGGGGACAGCCAACGCGATTTACCAGAACATGCCGTTTATCGAGCGATATGATCCGGAATACGTCCTCATTTTATCCGGCGACCATATCTATAAAATGGATTATGCCAGAATGTTAGAGGAGCACGTACAGAAGAAGTCTGACTGCACCATTGCCGTGCTGGAGGTCGAATTGTCCGAGGCGAGCCGGTTTGGAATTATGAATACCGACGAAGAAGGAAACGTATACGAGTTTGAGGAAAAGCCCAAAAATCCGAAGAGCAATCTCGCATCGATGGGTATCTACATTTTCAATTGGAAGGTGCTCAAGCAGTATCTGATTGCGGACGAACAGAACCCGGATTCCGCAAAGGATTTTGGCAAGAATATCATTCCGGCTATGCTTGCCGATCAATGCAAACTTTCCACCTATCGTTTTGAGGGGTACTGGAAGGATGTCGGAACGATTGACAGCTTGTGGGAAGCCAACATGGATTTGTTGAACGCAAAGATTCCTTTTGACCTTTACGACCCGAGCTGGAAAATTTATACTCGTAACCCTGTTGCGCCGCCACACTATATCTCTCGCTGCGCCAAGGTGGAAAATTCAATGATTGCCGAAGGTTGCGAAGTGGACGGTATGGTCGATTTTTCGGTGCTCTTTTCCGGCGTTACGGTGGAAGAAGGCGCTGTGATTCGCGACTCGATCTTGATGCCGGGCGCTTGCGTCAAAAAAGGCGCGCAGGTGCATTATGCCATTGTTGGAGAACATACGGTGATTGGAGAACATACGGTAATCGGCGAACGGCCGGAAGCCTCTGAAAACGCGGAGGACTGGGGCGTTGCCGTAATCGGACCGAATCTTAATATTTCCGGTTCCAAGACGGTTCCGGCAAAAGCGATGATTGAACAGGATATGTAAGGAGAGATGTCTCATGAAAAGCAATGAACGAAAGGTAATGGGGATCATTTTTGCCAATATGCATGATTCCACCATTCCAAGCCTGACGCAGGTGCGCACTATGGCGTCGGTGCCGTTTGGCGGTCGCTACCGTTTGATTGATTTTCCGCTTTCGAGCTTCGTCAATGCCGGCATAGTCGATGTTGGCGTAATCACCAAGGCCAATTATCAGTCGTTAATGGATCATGTCGGCGCCGGTCGCGAGTGGGATTTGGCTCGAAAAAAGGGCGGCTTGCATATTATACCGCCTTATGGAAATAAGAACTTCGGAATTTATCATGGCAAAATTGAGGCGTTGGGAGCGGCGCTGAGTTATTTGCATTCGGTTCCGGCGAAGACAGTCGTATTAAGTGACTGCGGTTTGATTGCCAATATTGATTTGACGCGCCTGTTGGAGGCGCACAAAAAAGCGGATGCAGATATGACGATACTCTATCACACCGCATACCTGAGCAATGAAGAGGCTAAGGATTCAACCGTTGTCAGATTTGATTCGGAGAACCGTTTAAAAGAAGTGATATGTGAACCGGACATGTCGGGACAGCTTTCTTATTCAATGAATGTGATGGCGATCAACCGGGATTTTCTGATTCAGATGGTCACCGATTGTATCAGTCGTGGTGAGTATCATCTGGAGCGGGATTTCTTGCAGAAGAAGGCGGCCGATTATCGGATATTCGGATGCCCTTATCAGGGATTTGTACGGAAAATTTCTTCTATGCTTGGGTATTATCAGGCAAATATTGATCTGTTAAATCGGAAAGTTCGGCAGGAGCTGTTTGTCCGCGAGCGCCCAATTTACACCAAGGTGCGTGACGAAGCGCCTGTACGTTACGGCTTGTCCGCCTCTGCGCAAAACAGTTTTATTGCTGATGGCTGTATCATAGAAGGTGAAGTGGAAAATTCAATCATTTTCCGCGGTTGCCGGATCGCCAAAGGCGCCAGCGTTAAAAACTGCATTTTGATGCAAGACACCATTGTAGGTGAAAAATGTGAGCTGCAATATGCCATTACGGATAAAAAAGTGCGGATATCAGATTACCGTACGGTCATTGCGAATGCGACTTTTCCGGCGTATATTCCCAAAAATACTACTGTTTAAGGAAAGGAAACCATCATGAAAATTCTTTTTGCAACCAGCGAGGCGCGCCCCTTCGCAGCCTCGGGCGGATTGGGAGACGTAGCCGGTTCGCTGCCCAAAGCAATTCGTTCTAAGGGAGTTGCCTGTCGGGTTGTTATGCCGCTGTATGACGACATTCCCGATGACTGGCGGAATCAAATGACATACCTTTGCAATTTCTCGGTGCCTGTTGGCTGGAGGAAACAGTATTGCGGGTTGTTTGAGTACAATCACAACGGCGTTATTTTCTACTTTTTGGATAATGAGTATTATTTTAAACGTTGTGGATTGTATGGCTTTTATGACGACGCGGAACGATTTGCCTTTTTTTCCCGCGCGGTGTTGGAA
>CAKRVU010000110.1 GCA_934408835.1 uncultured Oscillospiraceae bacterium
GCGATAAAACAGCAAGAGATTGCAGAACAAACCGGAAAATCCATTGCAACAATCAAGCGAATTATGAAATCGCTGCAAGATAAAAACTATATTCGCCGTGAAAGCGGCAAGAGATACGGCAAGTGGGAAGTGTTGGTTTGATTTATCAAGCCTAATCTGTGCAGCATGGCAAAATAATGAAAGAAGGGATTCGTTCTATGGCTAACGGAAATAACGCCAATATCGGCTTTGAAAAACAAATTTGGGACGCAGCGTGTGTGCTGCGCGGTAATATGGATGCATCCGAGTACAAAAACGTGGTATTGGGGCTGATTTTCCTCAAATATATTTCCGATCGTTTCGAGGAGAAGCATCGAGAGCTGGTCGCAGAGGGCGACGGCTTTGAGGAGGATATCGACGAGTACACCTCCGAGGGTATATTCTTCGTGCCGCAGGGCGCGCGATGGGATGACATAAAAGACAAGGCGCATACGCAGGAAATCGGCACGGCGATAGATGATGCCATGCGTGCCATTGAAAAGGAAAACAAGCGGCTAAAGGACATCCTGCCGAAGAATTTTGCCCGCCCGGAACTGGACAAGCGGCGGCTTGGAGACGTGGTTGACCTCTTTACCAACATCCGCATGATTGAGCATGGAAACGAAAAGGACATTCTCGGCAGGACCTATGAATACTGCCTTTCCAAGTTTGCCGAGCAGGAAGGAAAATTGGCAGGCGAATTTTATACGCCGTCCTGCGTGGTGCGTACACTGGTAGAAGTTCTGCAACCCTATCACGGGCGAGTGTATGATCCCTGCTGCGGGAGCGGTGGTATGTTTGTGCAATCAGCAAAATTTGTCGAGAGCCACAGCGGTAATATCAATGACATTTCGGTATATGGGCAGGATTCCAATCCCACCACATGGAAAATGGCGCAAATGAACCTTGCCATTCGTGGGATTGATGCAGACCTCGGCAAATTCAACGCCGACACCTTCTTTAACGATTGCCACGCAACCCTGCGCGCGGATTTCATCATGGCGAACCCGCCGTTCAATCTCTCGGATTGGGGCGCGGACAAGCTGGCGGACGATGTGCGGTGGCAGTACGGAATGCCGCCGTCCGGCAACGCCAACTTTGCATGGCTCCAGCACATGATTTACCACCTTGCACCGAACGGGCGGATTGGCATGGTACTGGCGAACGGCTCACTGTCCTCTCAGTCGGGCGGTGAGGGCGAAATTCGTAAAAATATCATCAACGCAGATTTGGTAGATTGCATTGTCGCGATGCCGACACAGCTGTTCTATACTACACAGATTCCGGTCTCGCTGTGGTTTCTCTCCAAGAATAAAAAGCAAAAGGGCAAAACGCTGTTTGTAGACGCACGCAAGCTCGGCACAATGGTTACGCGCAAGAACCGCGAGCTGACCGATGAAGACATTAAAAAAATTGCCGACACCTACAACGCCTTCGTTGATGGAACGCTTGAAGACGAAAAAGGGTTCTGTGCGGTTGCCACCACGCAGGAGATCGCAAAGCAAGATTACATTCTCACTCCGGGGCGATATGTCGGCATTGAGGAGCAGGCAGACGACGGCGAACCGTTCGATGACAAAATGAAGCGTCTGACCGGAGAACTCGCAGAACTGTTTGAGAAGTCGCACGAGTTGGAAAAGGAGATACGCGAGAAACTGGGGGCAATTGGATATGGAATCTAAAACTGATGAGAAGACAAAAGAATATATAGTTGTATTTGATACAAATATCCTTTATCAAAAATATGATAAAAAAGCCGATTTTTTGGACTTTGCTTTTAATTCTACCTATGATAATGTTATCAGTCTTGTTTCACAATTAGATATTTACGAAAAAGTTAAGATTGCGATTCCGACTGTTGTCTGGAATGAAATGGAACAGCAAATAATCGATGCACATCGACAAAAACTGATTGACTTTGAAAAATACATAGAAAAATGGCTTTTTCCTGAATATACGTTTTCAAAGAATGATATTGGAAATTATCAGGAATACATAAAGAGTAAAATATTATCTTATAAGAAACAATTAGAAACTGGTCTGTGTGAAGTTTTATCATTGCCAATACCTAATAAGAATAAATTCGGCAGAATAGTTGAAAGGGCATTTGCAAAAGAACCACCGTTTGGCGGAAAGGAAAAAAATTCGGATAAAGGATTTAAAGATGTTTTAATTTGGGAAAGTATTCTCGAGCTATGCGAGACATATGATTTTGCAAACATTCTGTTTTATACTGATGATAAAGGGTTCAAAGAGCAATTATATGTCGAGTTTAAAGCAATGTATCCTAATGCCCAACTTAATATTTGTAGTAAAGAGGACGAAATAAAGACATTATTAGAAGAATGGGCAAGGTCAATTGATCAATTTTCCTATATTCCCGTAGAAGATTCAAAAGACTATCCTGAATTAGAAAAATGGCTGGAATCGTCTGACTGTAAAAATCAGCTCATTGATCCCAAATGGGGACTGTACGACCAAAGCCAGATTATTGTAAGCGTTGTTTTGGATGTCCTTTCTTATGATAATATTGAGTTGATTGAGAATACAGAAACTGGTGAAATTTATTCATTGGATGCAGTAATTAGAGTAGAATATAAATTAAAAAATGAAACATCATTTGAGGATAACAAAGAAGTTCATATGGTGGTAAATAGCATAGATAATACAGTTTTTGCTGTTGAAGATGCCTATTTTGACGATGAGGAGTCTTAGATTAAAGAAGATCAGAAAAGGTAAATTATATGGAAGAATGGAAAAAAGTTAAGGTGTCCAACCTTGGACATATAGTAACAGGCAAAACGCCTAAAACATCTGATATGGGAAACTACGGAGGTAATATACCGTTTCTTACCCCATCTGATGATATGTCTGTCAAATATGTAAGATCAACAAACAAAACATTGACGGAAAAAGGGCTCAATGAAGTAAGAAATTGTTTATTGCCTCCGAATGCTGTATGTGTAAGTTGTATCGGCTCTGATTTAGGAAAAGTAGTCATGACGTCAAAGCCAACTGTAACAAATCAGCAAATAAATTCAATTATTGTTGACAATGATTGCTTTGACTCGGACTTTATTTACTATTCAATGGTTATCCTTGGTAAAGAATTGAATTATATTAGTAAAACATCAACCGCTGTCCCCATAGTTAATAAATCTACTTTCTCATCCTATGTGGTTCTGTGCCCGACTTTAGAAACACAGAAAAGGATTGCTTCTATTCTAAATCTCATAGATGACAAAATTGAAATAAACAGGAGGATAAACGATAATTTACTTGAGCAAATGCAAGCCATCTACAAATCATGGTTTGTGGACTACCTTCCATTCGGAGGCGTAATGCCTGAGTCTTGGACTAAGACCGGTATTTATTCGTTAGCAAACATCATATACGGTGCGCCGTTTGCCTCCAAACAATTCAATACAGAAGGCCATGGCAAGCCTATCATTCGTATCCGCGATTTGAAGGATCAGCAGTTTGCAACATACACTACCGAAGTCCATCCAAAGGGTTACTTATTGCGCCCCGGAGATATAGTCGTTGGCATGGATGGTGAATTTCGTCCTTACATTTGGGGCAACGACGAAGCATGGCTAAATCAGCGAGTATGTGTGTTTGAGAATAAACGTCCGAAGGGGAAAGCCTTCCTTTATTTCACAATTAAACCCTTGCTTTATGCGATTGAACAAACTCAGGTAGCGACGACGGTAATTCATATTGGGAAAAAGGACTACGATGCCTTTGAGATCATGTTACCGGACGCTGCGACATTAGATTCCTTTGACTCACATACCGCACCTATGATAATGCAAATTGTTTCAAACAGCTTTGAAAATAAGCGTTTGGCGGTGATGAGAGATGCTTTATTGCCTAAGCTCATGTCCGGCGAGATCGATGTCTCTGCCGTTCAGCTCTAAGCCGCTAAATTATCGTTTAGCCCCAATCAATGAAAAATAAAAGGAGAAAAAAATGAATACTTCAGACTGGATAGGAATCATATGTGCGGCATTTTCGTTGGTTGTAACTGTAATTATCGCAATTTTACAGATTAAACAAAGCAATCGTATGGAAAAGTTTGAACGAAGGCAGGACGAGCGAGACGAGAGAAGGCACGCTGAAGAAGTTAAAGCGCAGGCTGTTTCTTTTGTTTCAAATTATTATGACGATAGAGGTTTGGTGCCTTTGTGCGCAATGGCTGTAATGTACAACGATTTATTTTGCTATTCAAGAAAGATGTATCGTGATTTTTGCTGTTATACTCTTGAAGTGCAGAATAAGATTTTAGAATACTGTGGATTTGATCTTCGCATATCAAGTGAAAAAGAAATTTTTTCCCAATGCGTCAAGAGAATTGATAAAATTAGGCGCGAACGCTTTCCAAATGATATAAATATTTTTTATGATAACGGCAAATATATAGAGCGTAGTCTTATAAGGTATGGTAAAGAAATTATTCCGAATAACGATTTTTCATATGTGAATAATTTGACAGACATTTTAGTTGATGCTTTTAACTCAAACGATACCAGTGCAAAGCCGATAGAAACAATATCAAAGCAGTATTCTTTCAAATCAAGCAGTGAAATAGAAGCTTGTCAGATGGTAACAACAGTAGCAGAATTTATAGCTGTTTATGAAAACCGTCTAGATGAATGCGACAAGGACTATGGCTCTCCGGGTTCTTATGCAGGAGAAGCTATTGATACAATGGAAGATTTATTTTTACTTTCACTATTTGAAATGTATACTCGTTTGATACTTAAATAAAACAGATAATATCAATTTTGTAAGGAGGCAGTATGTTCACCGAATCTACATACGAAAACGCCGTAATACAACTGTTTGAAGGCATGGGCTACACGCATATCTACGCGCCGAACATGGGGCGGGAGGACTTTTCCGATCCGCTTATGGATGGTGTTTTGCGTGACGCTTTGGTTCGCATCAATCGCGGCTTGCCGTTGGAGGCTATCGGTGAGGCACTCTCCAAAA
>CAKRVU010000111.1 GCA_934408835.1 uncultured Oscillospiraceae bacterium
GAACAGCAATAGCCAAAAGGGATAGCGGATATCAATCCATCCGCTATCCCTTTTTCTCAGCCCGATTTACAAACCGGTTACGCCTCCGCATCGGTTTTAAGAACCGCTCCCTAAAACCAATAGAGACAACCCTCATTTTTATTCTTAAACATCGTCCGAACGCTGTTGTTCAGATTCCTGTTTTTCTTCTTTTGCAATCGGTAACGCAAAAAGCTCCGTTTCGTTTTTTTGACAAATAATTGTAACTTTTCCGTTTAATACCGATCCTTTTTCGGCGGAGAAATGAGCCGCTGTCATGTTCCCGTGGACAACCGCATTCCGTTTTAACGCAATCGTCCCTTCCGCATGAATATCACCCTTGAGTTTTCCGTCAATTTCGCTGTCGCCGCAGGTAATGTTTCCGATTATCATCCCCTTGGCATTGATTAAAACCCGCTCTTCCGCCGAAAGGTCACCTTCCACCAAACCGCCTGTGAGAGAAATAGATTTACCGGAAATATTCCCAACGACATGCCCGGAAACGGAGACCTTCCCCTGCGCCGTCAGCTCCCCTTTCATTTCCCCCAATATTTTCACATTCCCGCAGGCAGTAAGATTTCCCTCCAACACCGAATCTTTTGCAAGTACAGTATCCTTTCTTTCATCGGTGATTGCGCTGATTGGCGTTGCCTGCGCCGTCTGAGAAGAGGGAAGCGGCGTCATTTCTGTTGGCAAAGCTTCTGCTTCCTCCTGCTGAGGCAGCTTCTTTTGAAAAGCGCGCCGTAAAAGGGGGAACAATTTATCGTTTTGCGCCTCCTCCTGCAAAGGAACGTGATAAGGTTCCTGTGAATTCCCAAATTCCAATTTATCTTTCGTCATATCCATCTTCCTTCCCTTTTATTACTTGATAAACTATATGAACATCTGATTTTGTAACGGATACCGTTTCCCAAAGCGAACACGCTCCTTTTAAGATACCCATTCAGACAGCAACTGATCTAGTTTTTCCCGGAGCGCAGCCAATTCTGTACAGGATTGTTCCAACAGATTGTGATCTTCATAAACAGCCGGCGTGGTAATTTCCTGCTCGAGCGCCGCAATGGCTTCTTCTGTCTGCTCAATCTGTTTCTCCATTTCCAAAAACGCCTGACGCTGTTTGGCGCGTTCGGCACGTTGCTGCTTGGCGGAGGCTTTTCCGGTCGGCTTTTTCTCAGCCGTCTTCACAGGCACCGTTTCCTCTGCCCGCTTTTGATTGCACAGCTGGGTAAAATTCCCATGGAACAGCTCGGTATTCCCATCCGAAACGGTTACAATATGAGTAGGTAGCTGTTGCAACAAGTACCGGTCGTGGGTGATAAAGAGTATCGTTCCGGTATAACGGTTCAACGCCTCCTCCAAAGCCTCGCGGGTTGGCAAGTCCAAATGATTGGTAGGTTCATCGAGGATTAAAACGTTAGGTTTTTGCAACATCAAGAGAGCAAACGCAAGTTTCGCCTTTTCGCCGCCGCTAATTTCACAAACTTTTTTCATCACGTTTTCTCCAGTCAGACAAACCTGAGCCAACAACGAACGGATTGTATGCTCCGAGAAGGTAGGATAACGGCGCCATAGTTCTTCTAATAACGTATTCTCCGGTCGAAACTGATCTAATTCCTGCCGATAGTATCCAATGGTGACATTCTGCCCCCACCGTACACGTCCAGAAGCCGGGATTTCCCCCAAAATCGCCCGAATCAAAGAGGATTTGCCACTCCCATTCGGTCCGATAACAGCCCACCGTTCCCCTCGTCGCAACGTCAGAGAAAGGTGTTCAAAGAGAGTACGCTGCACCCCAACAGAGACCGAAAAATCAGTCAGAGAAAGCACTTCTTCGGTTGGTTCAAAATCGTACACAAATTGAAAACGAGGGGACATAGGCATCGGCGGCGGTTTGGCAACCGGCTCCATCCGGGAAAGCATCCGTTCGCGACTGTGCGCCATCTTTGCAGTGGAAGCGCGCGACTTGTTTTTTGCAATATACTCCTTCAATTCCTGCACTTTTTGGCTCTGCTGCTGATATTGTTTTGCTTGATATCGCCGTTGTTCCTTTTTCTGTACCCAGTAGTGGGAATAATTTCCGGGAAATACGGTGAGTTTACCCGCAGAGATTTCCCAAATTTTTTGAACGCAGCGATCCAAAAACAGGCGGTCGTGGGAAACAACCAAAAACGCGCCAGGGTAGCCGGAAAGATATTCCTCCAACCAAGTCAACGTTGAAAAGTCAAGATAATTGGTCGGCTCGTCCAATAAAAGCAAGTCCGGCTCCTGTAACAGAAGGCGCGCTAATTCCAATCGAGTCTTTTCCCCGCCGCTAAAATTGGCGACAGGAGCGTCGTCCGGCGTCCCGGTAAAGCCCATGCCGTTTTGCACTCGGCGGAGCTTTACTTCCATTTGATATCCTCCGCGCTGTTCAAATTCAGTTTGCACCGAGGCGTATTGCTGCGAAAGCGCCTGATACTCAGACGAGTCGGGTGAAACTGCGGAAAGTTGTTTGGAAAGCTTTTCAGCGGTATGCTGCAACTGTTTGAGAGGCGCGAATGCAGAGGAAAGCTCACTGTAAAAACTTTCACCTGTCAAATTGTCTTTTTTCTGCGCAAGATATCCGATGGAAACCTGTTCTGAACCGGAAATATTTCCCTCGTCGGGCATTTCCAGGTTCGCAATCAGGCGCAGTAGGGTTGTTTTTCCGGCGCCGTTCCCGCCAATCAGACCAATCCGGGCACAGGACTCAATGGACGCTGAAGCTTCTTCTAATACCGGACGTCCGAGATATATCTTGGACAATTTGTCAATCTGGATGAACAGAGAAAGGTCACTCCTTTTTTGAATGATAAAAATAAAAAATCGGCTGATTTTTATCTGCAACAAACACGCGTTGTCGCAGAGGATTCAAAACCTGACAGTCAACCGCCCGCTACACTTTGTCAGTCAAATGCAAAAAAGCGTCCCGGTTATCATTGTCTTTCTTCTATCATACCACATATTTCAGAGAAATCAACCGTCAGAAAATTTAACCAGATTAAAAATAGAATATTCCCTTCCGAGAAAAGAAACAATAATCACATATCCGTCTTATGGAAGGAGGAATACAAATGATTGATAAAATTGCATTGGCATTGGTGATCATAGGCGCTATTATCTGGGGCTGTATCGGAATATTCGGATTCGATATCATTGCATGGCTATTTGGCGGACAAGGCTCGATTGTCAGCCGGATTATCTACACGTTGGTTGGTATCTCCGGAATCTGGTGCATTTCGCTCTTTTTCCGTGACAATCATATGGTCAACTAACGGATTACCACAAAACGGAAAAAGCAGGGACATTTCCCTGCTTTTTTCATGAAGAACAACGATTGAAATATACACGCTCCGAAAAGGGCTTCTTCTCCTTCGGTTCGCCCCACTGCAAGGGAACTCCGATGGGCAAGATCGTCCGCACCGTTTTACCGGAAGGTACCTGCAATAGCGACGCAATCGCGTCCCCCTTTTGTTCCCATCGAGTCAATCCGTCCATCCATACAGTAGCATATCCGAGCGCTGTCACCGCCAACAGGATGTTTTCCACCGCAGCCGCATAATCCTCTGTTTCAAAAGAGATGTTATGAAACACCGGCAGCTTTTCCGAAAGAACAACCAGAATCACAGGCGCCGTCTTTACAGCCGGTGTGGGCAGAAGGGAAGCAATCTCCTCCTTCAGTTCCTGATTCGTCACAACAACAAAGGTGGTTGTCTGTGCGTTTTTACCAGATGGAGCAGCCAATCCCGCTTCCAGAATCCGCCGCAAATCCTCTGTCTGTACCGGAGCGTCTGAAAATTCAGTTCGATGACTATACCGCCTTTGAACAACGTCAAAAAAGTCCATACTCGTCCCCTTTTACTTTAAACCCAGAATCTCCTGATACAAGAAGATATATTTTTGGGCGGAATTTTCCCAACTGAAATCGCAATTCATTCCATATTTCATTAAGCTTTCCCAGGCGGGTTTATTCTGAAATAGCTCCCGTGCGCGGTATAATGCGTTTGCCATATCGTCCGCGTTATAAGAGGCAAAGGTAAACCCGTTCCCCTGTCCAAAGCTGCAATCCTGGATGCTGTCTTTTAATCCGCCGGTTTCCCGCACAATCGGAATAGTTCCATACCGCAAAGAAATCATCTGCGCCAAACCACACGGCTCCGACTTAGACGGCATCAAGAACATATCGGCTCCAGCATAAATTTTCTTTGCCAACGCCGGAATAAAACCAATGCTCACCGAAACGCGATCGGGATAGCGCGCGTGCATTTGCTGGAAGAAGCTTTCGTAGCCGTACTCTCCCGAGCCTACTACAACAAACTTGAACCCATTTTGCACCAACCCCTCAAAGGCATACTCCACCAGATCGAATCCTTTGTGATCTACCAAACGTGAAACAATACCCACCAAAGGCTGATCGTCATTGCTCAATTGGCAGTCCCAGAACAGACCGTCCCGGTTTTTTGCCTTTCCGGACAAATCCCTTGATGAAAAATTGGCGTATAACCCCTCATCCGTCTCGGGATTATTTGTTTCATAATCGATTCCATTTAAAATCCCGCACATCTTATACGTGTGATGGCAAAATTCTCTGTCAAGACCGTGCGCATACCAAGGGTCGAGAAGCTCCTGCGCATAGGTCGGACTCACCGTTGTCACCTTTGCAGAAACCTCAACAGCCGCCTTCATCATATTCAAACAATCATCATATTGCATCAGGCTTTTGGCATAAGAGGGTATCCCAAACACATCCTCCATCAACTCGAATCCATATTTTCCCTGATATTGCACATTGTGAATGGTAAATACCGATTTAATATTGGAAAAACGCTCGTGATAACGATAAAAAAGGTCTAAATAAACAGGAACCAAAGCGGTTTGCCAGTCGTTGCAATGTAAAATATCCGGCAAAAAATCAATAT
>CAKRVU010000112.1 GCA_934408835.1 uncultured Oscillospiraceae bacterium
GTTACCGACGGCCCAGCAGATGGAGATTGCGTTTGCGGGGCGCTCTAATGTTGGAAAGTCGTCTATGTTAAACCGGTTATTCGGACGCAAGCATTTGGCGCGCGTTAGTTCTGTTCCCGGAAAAACAGCGACAATTAATTTTTATCGTTTAGACTCCGTATTTTGCGTGGATCTTCCTGGGTACGGCTATGCAAAAGCGTCAAAAAAAGAACGGGAGCGCCTTGATCGGCTTGTTTCAGGCTATTTTTCTGATGATCGCGATTTGTTGCTGGTTGTCATTTTGCTGGATATCCGTCGCGCGCCTTCTGAGCTGGATCGAAAAATGATCGACCTTTGTATTGCACAGGAGCTTCCGTTTTTGCTTTTGTTGACAAAGGCGGATAAGTTTTCGGCGTCCCGGCAAAAGGAACAGCTGCTTTTGTTCCAAAAGGAAATTCCCTATGCAGATCAGATTACTATGCTGCCTTTTTCCGCAGTCACGGGACAAGGAGTAGAGGAATTGCGGAGTATTTTAAACGAACTTTGCGCAGACGAAGAGGACGAATCATCAAAATGAAAAGAGGTAGCGATTTATGTTGACATCGGAACCATTGAGTGTAAATGAAGAAGGACATCTTACCATTGGCGGGGTGGACACGGTTTGGCTGGCGGAGAACTACCAGACGCCGCTATATGTCATGAATGAAGAGACGATTCGCAGACATTGTAAAATATTCCGCCAATCTGTACAGGAATATTACGGCGGTCACGGACTGGTTTGTTATGCGAGCAAGGCTTTTTGCTGCAAGGAAATCTACCGCATTATGACGCAGGAGCAGATGGGAGTCGACGCGGTTTCTATCGGGGAAATGTATACCGCTCTTTCTGCCGGATTTAATCCTGAACATATTTGTTTGCATGGAAACAATAAGACAAAAGAAGAACTTCAGTTTGCGCTGGAACACGGTATCGGACGGATTGTGGTAGACAATCTGACTGAGCTGTCCGTTTTGAATCAGATGGCGACTGAGATGAGGAAAACGCCGCGTATTCTCCTTCGGATTAAGCCGGGAATTGACGCGCACACCCACGATTTTATCCGTACTGGACAAATTGACTCAAAATTTGGATTTGCTTTGGAAACCGGTGAAGCGCTCGAAGCGGTTCAGTGCGCTCTGACAGCAAAATCCATGCGTTTGGCAGGACTGCATTGTCATATTGGATCCCAAATTTTCGATGTTTCGCCGTTTGTGCTCGCCGCAGAGGTGATGATGGATTTTCGGGCGGAAATTCGCAGGCGTTTTTCTGTCGAACTGGAAGAGTTGAACCTTGGAGGCGGATTCGGCATTTCCTATACGCATGAAGATCGCCCCGTACCGCTGGAAGAGTATATGAAGGCGGTATCGCAAGCCCTTAAACAAAAGGCAGATGAACATCAGATGAGCGTTCCTTTTATCTTGTTGGAACCAGGGCGCTCGATCGTTGCAACGGCGGGACTCACGTTGTACCGCGTTGGCGCGCGCAAGGAAATCCCCGGTATCCGCACCTATCTTTCGGTGGACGGCGGTATGACGGATAATCCTCGGTATGCGCTTTATCAGGCAAAATATGAAGCTGTGGTGGCAAATAAGGCTTCCCTTGTGCGCGATGAACAGGTGACGCTTGCGGGAAAGTGCTGCGAGAGCGGAGATTTATTGGGAGAAAATATGATGCTGCAAAAAGCGGACGCGGGAGATCTGGTTGCTGTGCTTGCTACCGGAGCTTATAATTACTCGATGGCGTCTCATTATAATCGGATTGCAAATCCGGCTGTCGTTATGGTGGCGAACGGAAAGGCGCGCGTTATCGTAAAACGGGAGACACTTGAAGATCTGATACGAAACGATCAATAAAAGCGGGAGGATACGGGCAGACAACGGAAGCGCTGCTATTAGAATGAATAGCCGTGTTCAAATATGGAAGCAGGGGGACGAAAAAAGATGAGCGGGTATCAGGAATTTGCATTGGTGTATGATCTCCTGACAGACGATATTTCTTATCGGGAGCGCGCCGAATACTTTGACTCTCTAATCAGGCAATTTGGGAAACCGGAACGCGGGAGCTTACTGGATTTAGCCTGCGGAACCGGTTCTCTGAGCGAAGAATTTGCCGGTTTGGGATATGATGTGATTGGGTGCGATAGTTCGTCGGACATGCTGTCTTTAGCGCAGAACAAACTTTTGGAATCCCACTCCTCCATTACATATCTTTGTCAGCCGATGGAACAGCTCGATTTATATGGAACTGTTGATTGCGCTGTCTGTGCACTTGACAGCTTGAATCATATTATGAAGCTTTCGGTATTGGAAAGGGTGTTTTCTCGTGTTTCGCTCTTTTTAGAACCGGAAGGCGTGTTTGTTTTCGATTTGAACACGCAGTGGAAGCATCGGGAGATTTTAGCAAACAACACATTTGTCTATGATTACGATGAGGTGTATCTTGTTTGGCGAAACACCCTCTTGTCTGACGACGTTGTGCAGATTGATCTGGACTTTTTTCAGCGGAATCAAAATGGATATCAAAGATACCAGGAGTCCTTTTGCGAGCGCGCATATTCGACTCAGGAACTGGAAACGGCGCTGAATCAAGCGGGACTGTATGTAGCCGGACGGTATCGGGCGGACACCATGGAGTCACCATCGCTTGATACGCAGAGAATTGTTTATGTTGTAAAAAAAGGAAGGAGATTGGAATGAATCCATTGACGCGCGCTGTTACCGGAGACGGTTCAGCTTTTGTAGTTGCAGCGGATACCACAGAGGCGTTGCGCAGTATGGAGCAATTACTGAAAACCTCGGCTGTGGTTTCGGCGGCTCTTGGGCGGCTGTTAACAGCGTCGGCTCTGATGGCTACCCAGCTAAAAGGTGAGAAGGACTGTATTACCCTTCGTATGCGGGGAGATGGACCGGTTGGAACGTTATTGGCAGTTGCCGACTCGCACGGAAACATTAAGGGCTCGGTCACCAATCCTTTGGTTGAGCTGCCGCTGAACGAAAAGGGGAAACTGGATGTGCGGGGAGCTGTTGGAACTTCCGGCGTTCTTTATGTGATTAGGGATTTGGGATTAAAAGATCCTTATGTGGGTCAAATCCCAATTGTCTCGGGTGAAATTGCTGAAGATATTGCTTCTTATTACGCCAAAAGCGAGCAGACGCCTACGGTGTGCGCGCTGGGCGTTCTGGTCAATCCCGATTTGACGATTTGTGCCGGCGGAGGGTTTTTGATACAGCTGCTCCCTCATGCAGACGAGAGCTGTATTGTCCAGATAGAGCAAAACCTGAAGAATATGTCGCCTGTATCTCAGTTGCTGACCGATGGAGTGACAACAGAGGAAATCTGTCTGCGATTGTTCGACGGACTTTCCCCGAATCTATTAGATCACTCTGCGGTACGGTATCACTGTGGCTGTAGTCGGAAACGGACGGAGCAGATGTTACAGGGATTGGGGTCAAAAACACTGCGCGAGATGATGGATGACTCGCTTCCAACGCAGGTACAATGTCATTTTTGTAATACTGTTTATACATTTTCAAAAAAGGAGCTTGCAGCGTTGTTGCAGGGAAAGGAATCAAATTTATGAAGGAGATAACAGAAGAAGAAAAAAGCAAACAGCGGGAGTATCAAGAACAATGCCGCAGATTGTTGAAAACCCAATTCCCCGACCGACAACCGATGTGTTATCTTCACTCTTACGGGTGTCAGGGTAACGTAGCGGACGGAGAACGAATGAAAGGGATTTTACAGGAGATTGGATATTCCTTTTGCGATACGCCGGAGGCAGCCGATTTTGTATTGTTTAACACTTGCGCTGTTCGCGAAAACGCGGAGGATCGCGTATTTGGGAATCTGGGAATCCTGATTCATCAGAAGAAGAAAAATCCAAGATTGTTGATAGGACTTTGCGGTTGTATGACGCAGCAGCCGCAGGTTGCACAGCGGGTGCGCGAGCATTTTCCGGGAGTCAATCTTGTATTCGGTACGCATGCGCTTCACCGGATTCCCGAGCTGATGTATCACTTGCTGTCCGGACAAAAGCGCGTCTATCAAACAGAAGAGTACGACGGTTTTATCGCAGAGGATTTGCCGGTTGTCCGCAGCAGTAAATTTCAAGCTTCAGTACCGATTATGTATGGTTGCAATAATTTCTGTACTTATTGCATTGTTCCCTATGTTCGCGGTCGGGAACGCAGTCGCCGCCCCGAAAAAATATTGGAGGAAATCAACGACCTTTTGCAAAACGGGTGTAAAGAGATTCTGCTTTTGGGTCAAAATGTCAATTCCTACGGAAAAGATCTGGGGCAATCTGTTTCCTTTGCTGAGCTTCTTCGGATGATAAACGATCTGCCGGGCGATTTTCGAATTCGTTTTATGACGTCCCATCCCAAGGACATCACAGACGAACTGCTTGACGTTATGGCTCAATGCGATAAAGTGTGTAAGCATCTTCATCTTCCGGTACAATCGGGCAGCGATCGGATTTTAAAGGCGATGAACCGCCATTATACCGCGCAGGATTACATTGCTCTGGTAGATCGCGCAAAACGCAAGATGCCGCAGTTATCTTTAACCAGCGATATTATTGTGGGGTTTCCGGGTGAGAATTATCAGGATTTTCAAAAGACGGTGGATTTGATACGATACGTACAGTATACATCGTTGTTTACGTTTATTTATTCCAAAAGAGAAGGCACCAGAGCCGCCGAGCTTACCGATCCCGTTCCCCTTTCCCAAAAGACAAAATGGCTTCAGGAACTAATCGGAATACAAAATGATATCAGCGAAGCGATACATCGCCGTTATCTTGGGACAGTTCAAAGGATTCTGGTAGATGGGGTATCGCGTGTAAATCCAGATTTGTTAACCGGGCGAACTGATACGCATTTGGTTGT
>CAKRVU010000113.1 GCA_934408835.1 uncultured Oscillospiraceae bacterium
CCCCAGCACAGCGGACTCTTTGAAGTACAATCAGTTCAGCGATGATGATTCAAGGCAACTAACCCAGAGAATTCACGCTGCGAACGAAGTTGATCGTGCCTTTAGGCAGCAAATACTGTTTCAGCGAAGGGCGATTCCGTTATCGGCTTTTGCAATCTATGCACTTCCGTTCGCAGCAGCTGGATATCATCACGCAAAAAAACAATACTTCTTGAAAGGGGCTATAAGTAACATGGCAACACAGCAAGGAAAAAACTTTCGTGCAAGTCTGAAGGCAAATGTCAATCACAAGCAGGCGCAGCAGGCAGCACAGGCAAAAGCCAAGAAGAACTCTGGCGGCGAACAGAGAGAGAGAACCCGTGGCGGCGAAGGCCGTTCGCGCTAATCAGCAAATATGGATTCTCTTCTCTCGATACTGCTGATTCTTTACACTGGATGGGCAATCTTCTCCGGGTACAGGTTTCTGACCGGGCGGTCTATGTGGCTGGATGATCGGAGACCAGTTAATATCATCTGCAAGTGTGCATTAAGCCTGGTTGTTGGATACTTTATCGGTGTGTTCTTCTTCATTATCCTGATCCTGAAATTATTAGGGATTATCTCGCGTTAAAACAGTTGGGGGCGTTGGCACTTGCACAATGCCAGCGCCCCTATTCATTATGCAAAGTAGGTGGAATCATGTCTGTCGGTATGACTGTTCTACATGGAAACTCCGTATTAAAAAACCCGTTACCTCCGGTAACGGCGGATTCTGCTGTCATTCTTAAGGGGGAGTTTGCAGGAAAAGCAGGCTCTTTCGGACTCGATATGGATACATTGAGCAAGCACATGATGCTTGTGGGGGGTACTGGCTGCGGCAAAAGTACCCTTTTTTATCATATTGTGAAGCAATTGCGTCGGCGGCTGACAAGCGACGATGTGATGATTATCTTTGACAGCAAAGGCGATTTTTATTCCAAATTTTTCCGAGACGGAGATGCCGTAATCGGGAACTCAAAACAGTATCGACAATCATCGCAGCATTGGAATATCTACAAGGAGATTCTGGCCGATGGTTGGGACGACCGGGAGGTCATCATCAATACACAAGAGATCTGCAAGGCATTGTTTGACGAAAGAGTGAAGAAAAGCGGAAACAATCCGTTTTTTCCCAATGCGGCGCGGGATCTTTTGGCTGCTATTTTAGTAGTGTTTATCAGAATGGCAAGCGACAATCAGGATGGCTTGGACCGAAAGCAATATGCTTCGAGGTTTTTTTATAACAGCATTCTAAAAGAATACTTGGATACCTGTACGGTAGACGAACTGGAAGATTTGCTGTCTACCAGCGAAGATATGCAGGCAGTACTTAGCTACATTGGCGGTGGAACCGAACAAGCGCAAGGCGTTTTATCGGAACTGTTTTCTGTGATCAGAGAAATCCTGATTGGCGTATTTGCAGAACAAGGGACGTTTTCCATGCGCAATTTTGTCAGAAAAAAAGGCGGCAGAGTGCTTTTTATCGAATATGATCTTTCAATCGGGAGCATGCTGACGCCTGTATATAAACTGCTCTTTGACTTGGCATTGAAGGAAGCGCTCGGTCGCACATCATCCCAGGGAAATGTGTATCTAATTTGTGATGAATTCAAGCTTCTCCCCAACCTTCAACATATAGATGACGGTGTAAACTTTGGACGCAGTCTCGGTGTTAAAGTCTTTGCCGGTCTCCAAAGCATTGAGCAGCTCTATGAGATTTATGGTCAGAGCCGCGGCAAAAATCTTGCGGCTGGGTTTTCATCTATCATCGCATTTCGTGCAAACGATGTTACTACGCGAGAGTACATTTCGGCGTTGCATGGAAAAAATATGATTTTGGAGCAATACCGTATGCTCAACAACCAGATGGTCGAAGAAAAACGAATGGGCTCAACAGTAGAGGACTGGGATTTGAACAGCCTGAAAGTCGGAGAAGCAATCGTTGGTTTACCGTTTTCAAAACCGTTCCGATTCTATTTTGAAATTTATAAAGGATGAGTGGAGAAGAAATATGAAGGAAGTAATCAAGCAGATTATTGATCAATATGGTTTACAGATTGTTCGAGATGAGCATCGGTTTTGCGCTATTATTGACGATATGGTGCCTGACAAGGTTGATGAGCGAAAAATTGTGCGGCGGATGTGCCGCAACCATTTTCTTGCATATCTATATGAAGAGTTATTGCCAGATGTAGAACTTGAAAAGGTAAATAGATTTACATTAATGCTCAAAAATGAAGGTTATTCTGACGATTGGATTCAAACTATTATGCAAATGTTTGATCTCATTGAACACCCAGATGAGATCAAGCGACCAGAAACAACTAAAACAACTATTAGAAGAAACCCTCAAGAATCAACAGAAGAGTGTTCATCACTTATTATTTTGCAAGACGAAGTTGTATCTGCCCAAACAATCAGCTCCAACAAACGGAAGGATATCGAGGCAATAATTCTTCGCAAGGGCGTTGTTCATGTTAAAGCAGCTTCGTTTGCAAACATGGAAGGCCTAAAGTATGTATTTGTCGGGGAAAGCGTACAAACAATCGGGAAGAGAGCCCTTGCTGATTGCCCCAATCTTCAATTCGTGGAACTGAATGGGAAAAAGACGGTATTTTCTGAGGAGGTTTTCAAGAACAGTGGCAGTGTTTGCATTGTAGGAGCCCCTTGCTATAAAGAATTAGCGCAAAAAAGTAATATCGCAATGATTACTACAGATTGTTCGCTACTAACAAATATAGACTCTTTGCTCGGCCTTTATAACAGCCCGGATAAGGATTTAGTTGATAATTGGCGCATGGTAAGAAATGGTCCGCTTGGAAAGCTAATTGATCTAAAAGACGTCGAAACAGCGGAGTTTATTTTTACCCCCGATTCTGTATCGGAGGTCGAATGTTCTATAAAAGGAGAAGCGTTTATTCCGAAAGGTTATCGAGAAGTAAATGTGTCTTATTTGGAGTTCAGCGAATACTTGATGGGAACAATGAAATCTTTGACAATTCCAGAAGGCGTTACAATTATTGAGGGTTCACTCAATCGCCTGTGTCGAAAAGGTAGTTTGAAAAGAGTCTATATTCCCTCAACAGTTGATCAGATCTCAAAAGAGCTATTCAACGGATGCGAACAGTTGTCTATCCTATGTCCACTAGATGCTCCTGTCCGTAAGGTTATAAAGAGCATGGGGCGTCAGCCAAAAACTGTGGATAGAGTTCATTTTACAATTTGCGAGCAATAATTGATGTTGGATAATACGGAGGATTTGAAATGAAAGAAATAATTGCTAAGATAATCGACCAATTTGGCGTTGATATCCTGCTGGATGGCAACCGCTTTTGCTCAATTGTAGACGATTATGCTTCCGACTTACCTACAGAGCGCAAAGTCTTGCGAAGAATCAAGGACCTTCAATTGCTGAAAGTTGTACACCAAAGCATCAAACAACAGACGGCTTCGATGCCGAATGAATTACAGCGGCTTGATATTCTCCTTAAGGATGAAGGATTCTCGCCCGAATGGAGGATTATCGCTGCAGATATTTTTGGCTACCCGACTTCAGCTGACCAAGAAATGGACGAAGCCGCAGGAACCAGCCAGCAGTTTTCAAAAAGCCTCCCTGAATCTAATCATAACCAGGAGTTTGACGCAAACAGCGGTCGTACTACTTCAAATCCAGAAGTGGACAACTTGCTTCAACGCGCATATTTTCAGATCGAGGATGACCAGTGGGATTTTGCTTCGGAATGTTTCAATCGAGTACTTGACATTCAGTTGGACAACAGCGAGGCTTATCTGGGCTTGGTTTTGGTTGAAACGCACTGTAAAACCAGAGACGAACTGATGGACTATGTGCTTTCAAAAGGAGTGCCAGACAGTTCAAACTGGAGGCGCGCAAAGCAATTTGCGAGATCAGATATCAAGCAGTGGTTTGCTTCAATTCG
This sequence comes from uncultured Oscillospiraceae bacterium, assembly GCA_934408835.1. Classification (GTDB taxonomy): domain Bacteria; phylum Bacillota; class Clostridia; order Oscillospirales; family Ruminococcaceae; genus CAKRVU01. The sequence goes on from CAKRVU010000113.1 coordinate 3,957, forward strand.
GGTGGAAAAAGAGAAAAAAGAGTTGTGTGCCGAGCAGGTGGCAGCAACATTACAGGCCGAATTAAAACGGACTGGTACTCCTGATTTAGCAAGTCTTCTTAAAAAGGCGAGGGCAGATTTGGAGGATATCACTTCTTTTTCAAATTCGTTTAAGGATGAGATAAGCAAGCTTAATTCTATGATTCAAGAGAAAGATTCGATGGAAAAAGAGCTGTCTTCTTTGAGAATTCAGCGTTCTAAGCTTGGAATCTTTGCCGGCAAGGAAAAAAGACGTATTGACGAGGAAACAGCAGGTTTGGAATCAAAGATTCGTTCATTCAGAAGCAAAATTCAGGCACAAGAGCAAAAAACCAGAGGATATCAGTCGGCGAGTCAGGTTCAGAGTGCAGTACAGGAAGCCCGCTCATCGGTTGAGGACCTAGAGAAAAGAATCACGCAGGAAAAGCAGGAAGCAGCCAACCGGATCACTTTTGACGAAGCAAAGAAGATCTATGATAATGACAGCTGTATCCGGGATATGGTCGAAACAAAAATTCCAGGCATTGGAATGCGACTTGAAATAAAACAGGGCAATAAAATAGTCCATTTCGGCCGCTATCGGCAGGATGGTAAAGACCCGGCCAAGAAAGCAATCGAGTGGATTGTCCTTAGAAAACAGGGCAACAGAATCCTTGTAATTAGCAAGTATGGATTGGAATGCATGAAATTCAACAACGAAAGAGTTGACTTTACATGGCAATCCTGCAGCTCCAGAAAGTGGTTAAATGGTGATTTCCTGCAGGAGGCATTTACCGCAGAGGAACGTGCTATGATTCCACAAGTAACAGTTTCAGCCGAAAAAAACCAGTATGGACAAGCATATGCAGGTCAGTCAACTACAGATC
>CAKRVU010000114.1 GCA_934408835.1 uncultured Oscillospiraceae bacterium
CCCGATGGTTGCTCGTGAGCGTCCTTCTTCGCGTTCTCGGTTTCCGCCGCTTCTTTTGTTTGATTCATTTGTGCAATATCATCCATCGTAATTTTTCCTGTCATCAATTGCACAAATTCTTTGTCATCCACTTTTTCTTTTTGAATCAAATATTCCGCCACCAGTTGTAGCTGATCTTCATGAGTAGAAAGGATCGTTCGGCAGCTATCATACGCATGATCAATCAGTTTCCGAATCTCGCGGTCAATTTCAGTTGCGATTGTTTCAGAGTAATTTCTGCTATTGTTCAAATCACGACCCAAAAACACCTCGTGATCAGCGGTTCCATAAACGATTGGTCCAAGGTCATCGGTAAATCCGTACTTGGTCACCATCTTCCGGGCGGTATCAGTAGCGCGCTCGATGTCGTTTGACGCACCGGTAGAAATATCCCCCAGCGTCAAAGCTTCCGCAACACGACCACCCAAAAGCACAATCAAATCCTCTTCCATTTTTGTTTTAAGCACGTAGCTAGAATCTTCCTCCGGCAACGACATGGTGTAACCACCCGCCGTCCCGCGCGGAATAATGGAAATCTGATGCACCGGATCCTGCGTTGGACAATAGTAAGAAGCCACCGCATGCCCCGCCTCATGGTAAGCAGTCAGACGCTTTTCCTTTTCATGGATCATACGAGATTTCTTTTCCGGTCCAGCAATCACCTTTATGGTAGCCTCTTCGATATCGGAAGCGGTAATCGCCTTGTGCCCCTTCCGAGCCGCCAAAAGCGCACCCTCATTCATCAGACTTTCCAAATCAGCCCCAGTAAACCCAACTGTCGATTTGGCAATAACGCTCAAATCCACGTCAAACCCAAGCGGTTTGTTCCGCGAATGCACTTTCAAAATTTCTTCGCGCCCCTTGACATCCGGATATCCAACGATTACCTGACGGTCAAAACGTCCGGAACGCAAAAGCGCAGGGTCAAGAATATCCCGCCGGTTCGTCGCCGCAATAATGATAACGCCCTCATTCGCGCCAAAGCCGTCCATCTCTACTAGCAGCTGATTCAGGGTCTGCTCCCGTTCATCGTGACCGCCGCCGAGTCCGGCGCCTCTCTGCCGTCCAACCGCGTCAATCTCATCAATGAAAATGATCGCCGGGGCATTTTTCTTTGCCTGATCGAACAAATCCCGCACACGGGACGCTCCAACGCCAACATACATCTCCACAAAATCCGAACCGGAGATGGAGAAAAACGGAACGTTTGCCTCACCGGCTACAGCGCGCGCCAACAGGGTTTTTCCGGTACCGGGCGGTCCCACCAGCAAAACGCCCTTGGGAATCCGTGCGCCGATCTCATTGAACTTTCTGGGGTTTCGCAGAAATTCCACGATTTCCGCCAGTTCCTCTTTCTCCTCTTCTGCGCCGGCAACCTCAGAAAAGGTGGTTTTGCGACCTTTCTCAGAAGAATTTTTAAGATTCGCCTTGCCGAATTGTCCCATCTTTCCAGCGCCGGCCCCGGTTTGCCGCATCATAAAGAAGAAAAGACCGACCAAAAGTACAATACCAAGCACAGACGGCAATAGTGTAAACAGCCAAGAGTTATCGGTAGCCGGCGTGTAGTCGATAATATTAGAAGCGTCCGCCAGGTTATCCGAATGGTTGTTCATTACAGCCTGATCCACCGTTTCTACAAACAGCGGCACGCTGGGCACCTGATAAGTCTGCTGCTTTTGCCCGTCCCCTTTTAGGGTAAATTCCAGCTTTCCGCTCCCCAGATCCAGTTCAGACTGAGCCACCTGATCAGTCGTGTAATAATTGACAACCTCGTAATATTTCAACGTGCTCGGCGGTGTTCCCATACTGGTAAGAAGATACATGCCCATTAAAACTACAATTCCAATAATCAAAATCGGCAGAATAAAACCCTTACTGCCCTTATTGTTATTATTATTTGCCAAAATGTCAACTCCCTTCCATTTGAAGCCTTATGTAGTATTGGATTATTTTTGATAAACTTTCGGTTTTAAGATACCGATATAGGGCAAATTTCGGTACTTTTCAGCGTAATCAAGTCCGTATCCAACAAGAAATCGGTCTGATGTAACAAATCCGCAATAATCAAGAGAAATCGGGATCTTCCGGCGGGACGGTTTGTCTAACAGCGCCGCCAATTTCACGGAATTTGCACCTTTTTCCTCTAACATCGGCTGTATATGAGAAAGCGTAATTCCGGTATCCAGAATATCCTCTACAATCAGGAGATCTTTCCCAGCGGGATCCTCCGACAAATTGGTCTTGATGGTAACGCACCCGCTGCTAACGGTACTAAAGCCGTAGCTGGAAGCGGACAAAAAATCAATTTGGCAGGGTATAGTAATTTGCCGCATTAAATCGCTGAGAAAGACAACGGCACCCCGCAACACTCCAACTAACAACAGTGGCTTCCCCGCATAATCTCTGCTAATCTGCGCCGCCAATTCTTTCACACGTTGCGATATTTCATCAGCTGTATAAACAATTTGTTGAATATCATGTTCCATATTTGTTATTCCTTCCGCTCTTGTTGAATAACCAAAAAGCGTTCTGTATTTTCTGTCGGCGCAACCCTTTGCGCAATACCGAAGCATTCCGCCCATACGATTCCACCCTCGTCTTTTAACACGCGCAAACGCGCCCGAACCGGCAACGGCAACGCAGCTTCATTACAAAGCTTTTTCAAGGTTTTCGCAGGGCGCCGAACAAGCTGAATGGAATCACCCGGCGCTTTTTTGCAAAGGAAAACACCTTTTTTTATTTTATCATAATCAAGCAAGAAAAAAAAGGCATTCTGCGTATTGTTAATGAAATGCTCACATTCGTCGCGATTGCAGCGGAACCATTGCAACGATGGAGGTGAAATGTGATCCTCGGATTCCTCGATCTGTAAAAATCCTTTCCGCAAACAGGCGGTCTTTCGTCCCGGAAGACTGATACGGCAGCCGTTTTTCTCCAAAAGCCTTGACAAACGCTGAATTTGTTTGGCAGTGGGACTAATCTGATGTTCCCTCAAAAAGAGAAACAATACGCGACCCCGGATAGCCGGATGGAACTCGGCAAGCTTTTTCGTCTGCAACCCGCCCGAACAACGCACAAGGCGGTAACAAGAAGCAGCCGTTTGTTCCAAAAAATCCGCGTCCTGCTCCATCAGGGAAATGGTTCTTGCAACATTCTGCTCCACAGCCGGATTGATCTGTTTGAGCACTGGAAGCACCTGTAAACGAACTCGGTTGCGGGAAACGTCAGCAACAAAATTGCTGCTATCCTGTCTATAGGATATACGATATTCCCGACAATATCCCTCTATCTCCCGCCGCGAAAAAGAAAGAAGCGGTCTAATAATCTCTCCGCGCTCCCTCGGAATCGAGCAAAGCCCGGAAAGACCAGCGCCACGCGTCAGAGAAAGAAAAAGGGTTTCCACACGATCAGACAGAGTGTGCGCCGTGACGATTCGCCGTCCGAACTCGCGAAAAAAGGCATATCGCTCCTCCCGACCGCAAAGCTCCAGGGATTTCTTTTTTTCCTTTGCAAGCTTCCCGATATCCAAGCGGCGGATGACACAGGGAATCTCCCGCGTTTGACAATAGTGTTCTACAAACGCAGCGTCCGCGTCACTTTCAGCCCCGCGCAAACAATGGTTTAAATGCGCTACAACGATATCCAGACGCTTTCCGCAATGAAGCAGGCAATCCAAAAGAGCCATCGAATCGGCGCCGCCAGACACTGCCGCCACAACCGCTTCCCCTTCCGCAAAAAAGGAGGCGGTTTCCTCCCGCATTCGATTATTCATAACGGTGGCGGTCCAATCCGCTGAATAAGGTAAATCTTCCGTCCCATCCCAGTTCAATGGTTCCAACTTCTCCGTGACGGTTCTTGGCTACGATACATTCGGCAATCCCCGCTTTTCCTTCCTCCGGGTTATAGTATTCATCCCGGTACAAAAAGATGACAATGTCCGCGTCCTGTTCAATCGAACCGGATTCCCGCAAATCAGAAAGAAGCGGGCGATGATCTTGCCGCGCTTCCGGTCCGCGGGCAAGCTGAGACAATGCAATCACCGGCACCGAAAGCTCCTTTGCCATAATCTTTAAATTTCGGGTAATTTCAGAAATCTCCTGCACACGATTGCCATCCCGCCTCCCGGACGACATCAATTGCAGATAGTCAATGACAACCAGTCCCAGCTCGGGAAGGCGACGAAGCTTCCCCTTCATCTGAGCAACGCTGAGATTCGGGGTGTCGTCCAAATAAATACGGCACTGACTCAAAGACTGCGCGCCGGCAGCAAGGGAAACCCAATCCTCCTGCGCCAGCATTCCGGTGTGCAGTTTTGTACTCTGTATCCGGCACTCAGAGGCAAGCATCCGTTCCACAAGCTGCTGACTGGACATTTCCAATGAAAAAATGGCCACCTGTCTGTCGCTCCGCTTGGCCGCCCGGCTTGCAATATTTAAGGCAAAGCTGGTTTTCCCCATAGCCGGTCTTGCAGCCAAAATAATCAGGTCGGATGGATTCAGCCCGGTCAGAACCGTATCCAATGCCGCATATCCGCTGGAAATCCCCGCTTGATAGTCCCCGCTCGCCAAATGATCGAGGTGATCGAACTCATAATGAATCATTTCGCTGATTGGGATTAGATTGGAATTGCTGCGCCCTTGGCGGATGGAGAAAATCTTCTGCTCCGCAAAATCCAGAATCGTCTGCGCATTGGACTCCCCTGCGGCAGTCGCCTCAATAATTTCGCGCGCCGCCGTTGCCAGCTCCCGCAAATAATAC
>CAKRVU010000115.1 GCA_934408835.1 uncultured Oscillospiraceae bacterium
AGGACGCCTTCATTGCCGGCTGACTTCACTCAGCCGGAGCCTGCAAACAAATTTGCGCATAAATCTTGACGGCACCCAACATCATCTGAGATTTCAAGTAGTTTGCCAGCATAAATTTTAGCGTTGTCCGATTCTCTCGTTGTTAGCTCCTTAAAAAAGACTGTGTCTTTTAATGCAGGCATGTTTCTTACCCCCTATTTTTATCTATGTGTTTAGTATATATCTGTTTTTCTAATTATGGTGGCTATTATTACTTATTACCCAAAGGTTGAGATTTACTTGCGTGTCAAAAACTTGGGCATATTTCTTGTCATCCATCATGAATTTCTGTTTTAGCCCTGTCGCGACATATGGGTTTTTATATATTAAGCTAATATACGCGGCGGCCAGAGAAAGTGGAGTTATGATTTCATCGCTAGATATACCCTGGTTTTGATAATAATTTGTACGTCTCTCATATAATATCATGTATCTCATTTTCATATGTAGATTCAATTTGTTTTGCTTACGAGTTTGGGGGCATGTCTACGGATTTTGAAATATCCCGCTTCATCAAGAATATAATCATATATCCAGCCGCGCGCCTTGAATGCATTGAGTATGACCACATTGTCGCTGGTGTTTTCAAACTTTGGTCTACTACGGGAATCGAATATTTTTACGAACTCATCCAGATGGAGCGCAAATAAATATTTGGATATCTCGGTTCGATCTGCACAAGAAATATCTGCGATAATTAAATCGACTTTATACGGATTGGCAATTGCGTCCGATACGATGATGTCATACAGTAGTTCAGCGGATACTGATTGTGGCGCAGAAGTTATTCGAGTAATATTGTCCACAGCATTATTAAATATAATTTCCTTTATAGGCTGCGGCTCATCAACATAAGACCGATATAGGTTTTCCAGATCACTTTGATCAAGATTGTTTCTAAGGATATATGCGCGTACAATCGGTGAAAGGTTTTTGCCTGTAATAGACACTGGCGCAGCTGTAAATTCGAGAAGGCCAAGCTTTATAGAGTCATCAATATCCCAAGTAAGTATCTCACAAAGCTCTTCATATTCAAATATTCGGCTGGTCATTAGCTGCATATAGTCCATAATGTGCTTACTAATAAGCATATATAGGCAAGAATGGTAATATCCCCGGAAGAATTGCAATGTATCTACATTCATTACAACTATGTCATGTCTGATTAAAATGGCAACCTTTGAATCATCTATGTTGGCTATATTAAACGATGCTTTCTCAATTCCAAGAGATGACATGATTGCTGAATACTTATCATCTGCAAGACCATTGCAATTGATGAAGCTGTCAAACAGTATGCTGCGTTCAGCTTCTGGAAGGCCAGTATTCTTTTCTGAAAAGTCAAATTCTATCTCTGCCTTGTTGATAAAGCCTATGAGTGTAGAATCTATTCCTCCTTTGAAATTAAAATAATCAATTACATTTCTCTCAGAAGGCAGTAGTATATCCGAACTGACTATCTTTTCCCAAGTGTTTCGATCAGCAACTTTGGCAAGGCTTTGTATTGGCGTCTGTAAATAATTAATATATTGGTTTTTGTATTGAACTTCTATATCATTACGATTGAGCAGTTCTATGGCGCAGTCTTCATCATCGGTTATTTTCTCTTGGCATTCTTCAAAAATGACACCAATATATGCCTGTATATTTTTGTCTATGCGTATATATAACGGGCTTTCACGATCAGCGCATATGAGTGTATAACTCTTATGCCGTGTGTCATCAATGGTATTTCCAAATAAGCTCCCCAAAACCATCTCAATATTAGAAAAATTCAAATCATAGAGGTCATTTCGGTATACCGCTTCATAGAGAGTCTTGTCGGAGATGTTGTAATCTATAGTCGCAAAGCTTACCTTTAACAACTTAAAGCCATGTATAAGCCTGTCCACTTGCGGTGCATCGATGTTTAGATAATCCGGCTTTTTATTAATATATTCAGCGATATGGGATGCTTTTTCTACCTTTTCAAGTACCTCATCACACGAGTAATATAGCGAAAGGACAGAATATTTTTTCACTTGATCTTCGCTAAATTCGTCTGACACTTGAATATCAGCAAATATACTAGGCCACTGATTATTAAAGGCACAAACGAATTCTTTCTCGTGATGGTTGTAATTAAACAGCTGCGACAAAAATTGATATTTGTTGTTATTTTTTATTTGCTGTATAAGGTGGCGCAAATGTTCGTTGTATCTGCCGTCTGATAAAAGCTCATCGCACAACATAAAGTTCAGCGTTTCCTCTTGGTCAAAATCATACGGGCGCAGGCGCCGCAGAACCATAGATGGCTTACTCAATCTGTAGTCACTCGACTTTGCTTTTTTGTCTGATACACTCCGTAGGAATATCTTGTCAATCCGGCTCAAACTGTTTTCATAGAAATAGGTCATATAATCCGCATAAGTTTCATCAATGTAACCGTTGCGAATTAAGTACTTGAGCAAATCAAAATATTCACTCCGCTTTATCTCTTCATATTTAGTCTCCTGTCCAAGCTCATTTCGAGTCGTAAGTCCACTGAAAATTCGGTCTATATTATCACGTGTAATGATTCTAGCAAGCGGCGCAGTAAAAAGCATATCAATCTGATTTTCGCGCTTTAGTACTTCATTTTCAAGTGCTGGGATTGTTCCTTGTGAATTGTCTGCAATAGCTTGCTTACGTCTATCATACTCGGCACTATCGTTCACCCACCCATAACTTCTACGATTACGAAAAATCACATCTAATTCTTGTTCGGATGTAGCTACCTCTCTACTGGCAGACTTGAGTCTTCCTTTTAGCGCTTCTATTTCCGTTCGTAAGCCGGCTATTTCATCCGAGATAAATTTGTCTTTTTTTTCAAAAAGTGCATAAACGAATCCCCTATTTAGCTGTAAATCACCGAAGTCTCTTGGGAATAAGTTCTTGTATGTAATAATTGCAAGCATTTTATTATGATCAAGTTCTGTTAGATCAAGTCGACCATAATACACAAGGAATTCGTTGCAAATATTCTTCAGTAGCCGCATATCATCAACATACAACGACAAGCCCTGCAAAAAATTTTCATCAAACTTATCAAATAAGTTGTTTTTCTTTAGATGTTCGATAAACTGATCATACGAGTTAGAGCTATCCACCACAGGTACAATGGGGATAATAAGGTCAAAAAACTTTGTTCTATCTTTTGAAATGAAAATATCGTCTCTGAGCAAATAGAAAAATCTAAGCGGCTGTTTTCCATCTTTTATTCTCTGAATATTAGCAAGTGTGTTGATTTCCCGCAGTCTTTCGAAAATTTCACTGGCATCAAATCTGTCCATGTCTTCAAAGACAATTACATCTGTGTCTGCATTTTCAAAGAGGTACAAAACTTCATTTAAGTATTTGTCAAAAAAAGAATCTTCGCTATCCTCGAATATCTCGATTTCATTGCCTTGGATGCTTAACTTCCTAAAAATGTTTTTGTTTTCCTGTATATAAACAACTCTATACAAGAAATAGGCAGCTATTGAAACGCACAGTACCCCACTGACGAATTCCGCAGTAGGAGTAGTTGAAAACACTAATGACGCTCTTAGCACTTCTGGCAGAGAGCAAACCATAGAGCTCCATTGGTCAAAAAACAGTATGCGAAAAAGCGCAACAATGAACAATGCAATAAGAAAAGTGTGCACGATCGGCTCGCGCTTGGAAATTGATTTTTTTACTCTAAAGTTCGTCTGTGGAATTTTGTCTGCAGGTATTTGATGAATAAGCTGATTTAGAATTTTGCCTTCTAATAATGACTCTCTTATAATCTTTGGAGAACCGGAAGCATCACTTTTCAGCTTGGCGTTCGCATCGGCATTATGCCCTGTAATACCATCAGCCTCGTCCAGATTTTGAAAGTGTGCTAATGAGATATGGATAAACTTTCTACCCGGGTATGCTTTTTCATAGGAGGCAAGGACACTACTTTTCCCCGCACCATATGCGCCAGAAATTGCAATATTTCTAATGTCACTATGTTCGAAAGCAAAATCTATTGCTGATTTATATATGCCAATATCGTGGTCATCTAATGGGGTAAGCTTTTCAAAAACTAATTTCTCTGTACTATCCATATTGCCGCCTCCAGTCGTCTATATCTGCGCTCCCTCTTTGTGTTATTTTGTAGCAAATATATTGTAACAGAACGGCTTTTTAATATCAATTGCATATATCATTTCATTTGATTTTTTATTGGAACATCGCCTATATCGATGAAGATTTCAGCTCCACTCTTCATTTTAACAGCCAGTTTGCTATCTATTTCTACCGTCACACTTTCAACTATCTGCCGTATTAGTGCCTCATTCCATTCAGTTATAACTGCGGGTATAACTTCTGTAGCCTCCCGGCATTGATCTATATGGGCTGCGGCTTTGCCGCTCTCGGCTAACATCCCTTGTATCTCATCACGCTGGGATTTCAATGCAGTTTGCTTCTGCATTATATCCCGGAATCTATCGCTGTACGCTGCCTGATCACCACATTCGGATGCCTCGGCAAGCACTTTACTAAACTCGATGTTTAACTGTTCGAGCAGGTTATCTATCTCAGACAGGCTGAGCTGCTGTCCTGCAACCGGGGCAAGCTCCTTTTCCATTGCAGTTTTTAGGTTGTAAACTATATTATCTTTATCCCTGACCGCACTGTTTATAGCTGCAAGTATGGCTCTGTGCAGCGGCTCCTCATCCAGCGTCGGCGAGTCGTGACAGTATGTGTTGCCGTAGTCTACCCG
>CAKRVU010000116.1 GCA_934408835.1 uncultured Oscillospiraceae bacterium
CAAATGCTTCAGTTGTTAGCCAACAGTCCCTTCGTACATTCAATTCAAGGTTCTCCTTAAGCTGTGCAACATACGCTATAAACAATTTACACTCCACACCAGCGATGGAAATACAGAACGCTTATAGTAGAAAAGACAACGAATATTTTCATAATACTCGATTAACTTGGTTCATTTGATGATTTCAAAGATAACTTCCTACTTACAGTAAAAACGGTCATAAATTCCCCCTACACCTTCTCAATTGGAAATCTCCAACAGGGCGTCTTCATTTTTGCTGTCTAACAGCTAAGTTTTTTCATTTTGAAACCTGTGAATTGTAATCCTAAAAATGGTTTAAAAGAAAATCTAAAAAAACACTTGATTTTTTGATTATTTATGTTACAATAAAACTTGCAGTCGATACTGCAGTTTTTATAGAAAAAGGAGGGGCACAATATGGCCTATAAAATCAACGACGATTGCATCAGTTGCGGCGCTTGCGAAGCAGAGTGTCCGGTCAACTGTATCTCTTCCGGAGATGGCAAATACCAAATTGACGCAGATGTCTGCATCGAGTGCGGATCTTGCGCCGGTGTTTGCCCAGTTGGCGCACCAAATCAGGACTAACTGATACATTCTCAATAAAATGAGAGCCTCACATAAGTCGCTGTCGCAGTGGCTGTGTGAAGCTCTTTTTTTGTGCAAAACGGCAACTGAGCCGGACAATTTGTCCGGCTTCTATACTCACCCGCCATCTAGTTAAAAAGTTCTATGATCCTCTTGACTGTTTGTAGTCCGGTTAATAAATCACTCTATTATTTCAAATTTTTATCCGAACTTACTGTAAGGTGTTTTAGTCTGGAAACATTATTTTTGCATATACAAAAAAGCAGGGAGATTTTACATCATCCTGCTTTTTGATTCAAATCAATGATTAGCCATTGATCTTGGTAACAACGCCAGAACCGACTGTTCTACCACCCTCACGGATAGCAAAACGAAGTCCTTCTTCAATTGCGATAGGAGTAATCAACTCAACGTCCATTTCAACATTGTCGCCAGGCATGCACATCTCTGTACCCTCAGGCAGTGTGATAACGCCGGTAACGTCTGTAGTTCTGAAATAGAACTGCGGACGATAGTTGTTGAAGAACGGTGTATGACGACCACCTTCATCTTTTTTCAGAATATAAACCTGACCATGGAATTTGGTATGCGGATTGATCGAGCCGGGTTTGCAAAGAACCTGACCTCTTTCAATATCCTCACGAGAAACACCACGAAGCAAAGCGCCGATATTGTCGCCGGCCTCCGCATAATCCAATGTTTTGCGGAACATTTCGATACCGGTAACAACTGTCTTTCCCCTCTCTTCAGAAAGTCCAATGATTTCCACTTCATCGGAAAGATTCAGTTTACCTCTTTCAACACGTCCGGTTGCAACTGTACCACGACCGGAAATAGTCATAACATCTTCTACCGGCATCAAGAACGGAAGATCAGATTTTCTCTCAGGAGTCGGGATATACTCGTCTACAGCATCCATCAGTTCTAAGATAGGAGCGTATGCCGGATCGCTAAGATCGTTTGGAGCCTCTAACGCCTTCAAAGCAGAGCCTTTGATAATCGGAATATCATCACCCGGGAACTCATACTCATTCAGCAGATCGCGAATTTCCATCTCGACCAGCTCCAAAAACTCCTCATCGTCAACCTGGTCAACTTTGTTCATGAATACAACAATATAAGGAACGCCAACCTGACGCGCAAGCAGAATGTGCTCACGTGTTTGCGGCATAGGACCGTCAGCAGCGGAAACTACCAGGATTGCACCATCCATCTGTGCAGCACCAGTAATCATGTTTTTAACATAATCGGCGTGTCCAGGACAGTCAACATGGGCATAGTGACGTTTTTCTGTCTCATACTCCACGTGCGCTGTATTAATGGTAATTCCACGCTCTCTCTCTTCCGGAGCCTTATCAATATTTGCATAGTCAACAAACTCTGCCTGTCCTCTCATACCAAGTGTTTTGGTAATTGCGGCAGTCAATGTTGTTTTACCGTGGTCAACGTGACCGATTGTACCAATATTTACATGGGGCTTATTTCTTTCAAATTTTGCTTTTGCCATTGTTCTGTACCTCCTCAATAATCCAATACCGGCGGATAAAAATATTTTACCATATATTTTAAAATATTCAAGTATAAAACCGATATTTTTATAAAATTTTTACGCAAATTCCTTCCAGAAAAGATTATCCGTTCGATTTTGCTCTTGAACTCATAATTTTTTCTGAAATAGACTTCGGAACCTCAATATAATGGCTCGGTTCCATCGAATACTGTCCACGTCCCTGCGTCTTAGAACGCAGATCGTTAGAATAGCCAAACATCTCTGACAACGGCACCATCGCAGTAATCTGCTGGATTCCGCCGCGTTCTTCCATTCCCTGAATCTGTCCACGACGTGCATTCAAGTCACCGATAACATCGCCCATATAGGTTTCGGGAACAGATACGATTACCTTCATAATCGGTTCCAAAATAACCGGATCCGCTTTTCTCATAGCTTCTTTAAACGCCTGAGAACCGGCAATCTTAAAGGCCATTTCCGAGGAGTCTACCTCGTGATAAGAACCGTCATACAAAGTAACCTTGGTGTCCACTACCTGATAACCGGCCAACACACCAGCCTGCATCGCTCCTTGGATACCGGCATCAACAGCAGGAATATACTCTTTCGGAATCGCTCCGCCAACAATTTTGTTGATAAACTCGTAGCCCTTTCCGGATTCGTTTGGTTCCACTGTAATCTTTACGTGACCGTACTGTCCTTTACCACCGGACTGACGTGCATACTTGTGATCGACATTAACTTCCCGGCGAATTGTTTCTTTATAAGATACCTGCGGCGCTCCAACATTGGCTTCCACCTTGAATTCACGCAGCAAACGATCAACAATGATTTCCAGGTGCAACTCACCCATTCCGGCAATGATGGTTTGTCCTGTTTCCTCGTTGGTATAAGTCCGGAAGGTCGGATCCTCTTCCGCCAACTTCCCAAGGGCAATTCCCATTTTTTCAGAACCGGCTTTGGTTTTCGGCTCAATCGCCAAACTGATTACCGGCTCTGGGAATTCCATAGATTCCAGAATGATGGGCGCTTTCGCGTCGCAGAGGGTATCTCCGGTCGTGGTGTTTTTCAGTCCTACCGCAGCTGCAATGTCACCGGCATATACCTCGTTGATATCCTTCCGGTTATTCGCATGCATCTGAAGAATTCGTCCAATTCTCTCGTTGTGATCCTTAACAGAATTGTAAACGGTAGAACCGGCCGTCATCACACCGGAATAAACGCGGAAAAAGCATAGCTTTCCGACAAACGGATCGGTTGCAATTTTGAATGCAAGCGCTGCAAACGGCTCTTCATCGGACGAAACCCGTTCCTCTTCTTCTTCTGTTTCCGGGTTCACGCCTTTAATTGCCGGTACATCGGTTGGAGCCGGCATAAAATCAACGATAGCATCCAACAAGGGCTGTACGCCCTTATTGCGGTAAGATGTACCGCAGCAAACGGGAACGATGGTGTTCTCTATAGTTCCCTTGCGCAAGCCTCTTTTGATTTCCTCAACGGTAAGTTCCTCACCCTCAAGGTATTTCATCATCAATTCTTCATCCTGCTCCGCCACTGCTTCCAGCATCTTCTGGCGGTATTCCTCAGCACGTTCCTTTAAGTCGTCCGGAATTTCTTCAGCGTCGATCGTATTTCCCAGGTTGTCTTCATAAATCAGAGCCTGCATATTGATCAAGTCTACCATTCCGACAAAGGTATCCTCTGCGCCGATCGGAATTTGGATGGGGATGGCGTTACATTTGAGGCGGTTTATCATCATATCGACAACATTATAAAAATCCGCGCCCATAATGTCCATCTTATTGACGTATGCCATCCGCGGAACTCCATAATTATCCGCCTGATGCCAGACCGTTTCCGACTGGGGTTCTACGCCGCCTTTGGCGCAAAATACCGTTACGGAACCATCCAGAACACGCAGGGAACGCTCTACCTCAACGGTAAAGTCCACATGCCCCGGAGTATCAATAATATTGATTCTATGCCCTTTCCAATGGGCTGTTGTCGCAGCAGAGGTAATGGTAATTCCTCTCTCTTGTTCCTGTTCCATCCAGTCCATTGTTGCTGCGCCTTCATGCACCTCTCCGATTTTGCGGTTGATTCCCGTATAATACAAAATCCGCTCTGTCGTCGTGGTCTTTCCGGCGTCAATATGAGCCATTATACCAATATTACGTGTTTTTTCAAGGGATACGTCTCTTGGCATAATTTCCTCCTGTCCTTCAAATTCTGCTGCCGCCCGGTTCAGGGGCAACAAACTAATTCTACCACACGCTGAACATTACCAGCGATAATGAGCAAACGCCTTATTGGCCTCTGCCATCTTGTGAGTATCATCCCGCTTTTTGCAGGCGCCGCCGGTATTGTTGAGTGCGTCTAGAATCTCACCGGCAAGCCGTTCTCTCATAGTCTTCTCATTTCTTTTGCGCGCATACAAAGTAATCCAACGCAAACCCAACGTCTGACGACGCTGCGGACGAACCTCAATCGGCACCTGATAAGTAGCGCCACCAACGCGGCGCGCCTTAACCTCAAGCACCGGCATCACATTGTCCATTGCTTCTTGGAATGCTTCCAACGGATCTTTCCCCGTCTTTTCCTTTACAATGTCAAATGCGCTGTAAACAATTTTTTGTGCAACGCCCTTTTTTCCATCCAGCATAACGC
>CAKRVU010000117.1 GCA_934408835.1 uncultured Oscillospiraceae bacterium
TGGCCGTACATTGCAATCGCAAATGATATCTGCGATAACAACGATAGAACCTTCAGTGTCCAATTTGATATTTATAGAGTCAGCATCACGTTGTCATGGTACGATTATGATCAGTTCTATGCAATGACCGCAGCCGAGGCCGCGAATCAGAACGACCTGATTTGGATCGGCACCGGGAACGAGGTGTTGTACCAGTATGGCGCCGATGCTGAACAGCTTGGTGAAGGAGTAATTACATCTTACGGAATTTTTCTTCAGCAATAGATGCTACCAGTTACTATAATGTAACACGGGAGAAGAAGCACCGTTTGGCGATTACCTGTTCTATAAAACGTAAAATGGTTCCTGCGTTTTGGCAGGAACCATTTTACGTTTAGACGTTCCATATTTTTTGAAAGTCAACCGTCCTTTGCGTACATTCTTCCACGAATGGCATTTTTGCAGAGCAGGCAATCCATCCATTCCCGATTTGGGACACAACATGTTCGCCGATTTTTAAATTCTGTAATGTCGTCCGGGCTAAAGCCTGTCCTTTGGATGTTGATTCCAGTACTTGTGCAGCCTTTGCGTTTTCGGCTTGACCTTGGTTGAAATGCACTGACGTATTCATTTGATCTGTGATTCTTTTCATCTTGCTGGTCAGTATTTGCGTTGTAAGCCAAAGGCAGCAATCGAACATTCTGCCTTCTCGAATAATCTCAAAAAGTATGGAAGTCTCTGCGGGATTAAGTTGCTGGAATTCATCGATTGCAATAATCAAGGGCACATCCGTATCAACGCAAGAGTACGTTAAACGTGTCTTTTGAAATTGGTATAGGCTGACCAAAAGCATTTCCATATAAACGGAGAGCATAAAACTGCTGCCTTTGAAATCCTGCATATTTAAAACAGTCGTTTTTCCAATATAATCATTCCATGATATTACATCACCGGAAAACGCTCGACTGTCAGCCATTAGATTTAGTGCATCTTTTACCTTTTTTCTATTGCCGCCGTTGCTATTTAGCATATCCCTGAAAGAGGTGATAAACTTCCTCATAGTTGGATGTGCGTTATTTTTACAGAAGTCAGTAAGCGTTCGCTCTATTAAAGTAGCATATGTATCCGTTAGCCGTAGAGACTGCCTGAAATAATTTGCATATTGGTTCGTAATACTGGGATCTTCGATAGAAACATCAGGAAATTGTTCTGCAATATTGATGACTTGGGCCCCGTCTATCTCGGGCAACTTACCTTGCAAGTGGACAATAACGGTCATTATTCTTTTCTGCGCAGCTTGTTGCAGCATAGTCTCCAAGAAGACACTTTTTCCTTGACCAGATGCACCCAATATACGCATATGCCTGTTAGCGTTCTTTTGAAATAGCCAGTTTACCGCTTTCCCCGTTTTAATGCTTTGACCGAAGCAGAATGTATAACCGCATGTATTTTTACTGGCCCAGTCTGGCTCACTAAGATTATGGGCGGGGTTCATCTGACTTTTGCCCTTAATCACATAAGCATTGCGGTATTGAGCTGTCCTGCCGTTTGCTTCAAACCTAATCCTACTTTGATAAGAGTTACGATTGATTTTAGGTGCACATAAGCGACGCTCTTGCTCCAGTGCGCGTAATGCCTGATATATGCTCACAGGCATATCCAGACCTTGTAAAATTTCCTCAAATGCTATTGCATTAACTTCCCACGCAGAACGTTCTTCGTTCCAGCGGACACAAGCCTGATTGTCAAATATGCCCAAATCCATTTCTTTGCCGTTTGACGCTTCGCTGAGATTGACTATCACATTTTCTCCTATAAGTTTTTCTAACTCATCCAGAAAACATTCACCATCAACAGAAATATCAGAGGAATATTTGGCGAGTGTCCACGTCAGGAAATCATCAATGCTTGAATGATTTCCTAACCACGGGTCAATTTTCACTCCGTTATTTTCATAAAAGAGACGCAGCGCATCAAATATTGTCCATAAAACAGAATGTAAGGCCGAATTTTGGCAATTCATTTGTTTTAGCACAATAGATATCTGTGCAGGTACAAAAGAGGTCGCGAGGATATCGATATACATGCGTATATCGACGTTTGAATATCCAGCAAAGTCCCTTTCGGTCAACGCCAGATGCAGCATCCCATTTACATCAAGGGATTTTGCAGAAAAGACAATCGGCACACAATTATTGCAAGTATAACTGCTGTTTAGTTCATTTTGCAATGCTGCAACTTTGGCCCGCAGCGTACATCTCTCCGCATAAGCAGAACTTTCAATCAAAAAAGGAATGTCTTTTGTCTCTTTGAATCGCTGCAAAAATTGCTTTTTGGGCAGATTTTCCTGCACAATTTCGCACCAGTTTTCTCGCGGATTGCCAAATAAGAACGTAATAACATTTGAGCGCAGAATTTGATTTGAAATATCAAGGCAAAGAACATCTGACAGATTGATGCTGCGAAGAAGACTGGCGAAGTATGTATAGTGGAAATAAAGAAATAAGAACAGCCTCTTTTCCGGGTCAACGACTTGCTCAAAGTGCGCAAATACAGTATTCAGCACATCCTTAACCTTCTTGGGGAAATATGGGGCTGGTCTGAGCCAACTCAGATCATCATAGACGAAAGATCTGGCCTTCAAGTTGTCGCGCATGCTTTGATTTATTGGCCGATAGAAAAACCATTTCTGAATCTTCTTATCATATTCCCATCCGCCATAAAACGGAATTCTAATTAAATCATTATCTCCTGCAAGGCTTTTTATGGTATGGCGAAATTGATGTGTAATATTACTCACGTCAGATTCGTTTGGATCAATCCATCTACTAAATTGGATATCCCTGCATTCATTTTCAAACTTATCGAAAACGATATCAAACAGATCTGGGGATCTAAATTCTTTTTCTTGTAACTCGATAGTATGCTTTACGCTTTGGTACTGCAAATGTAACTGATAATGCGGATGACATTTATATGGTTCATCGTATATAATTTTTACTGCGTTAATAAGCTGCAAATTGATCACGGGATAAGAATAACCGTCTGGCCTCCATCCTTCTGAAATAATTGGAATAATAATTTTATCCATAATATTTACCTAAATCCTTAATGAAAAATATATTATAAAATACTTATAACGAAAAAGATTATAAATTTTTATTTTATATTTAGATAATTATAACTTAAATAAATTAAAATTGCAACAAATCGTGAAACCAATATTGCGCGCTTTTAAACAGTATTTGCAATAGAAAAGCCAACATCACGGCTGGTTCACATGATGTTGGCTAACTCTTAAGTTGTACTGATTACGCTGCGGCCAAATACACACGAATTGCCGCTGCAACATTTTCGTGCCATGTTCGAGAATGGAAGATTCTCAACTCATGCAAATGGCCTGTAAGGATTTCAGTCTTGGTGAGCCGCGAAGCAGTTTCCCAACCACCAACAAAATAATAAGTCGCATTGTTGGGCGTACAGCTTTCAAAGACATAAAGGTTTTTTGCTTGAAACCCATAGATAATGTAGCCCCAATATCCTTGTTTTCCAACGGCACGAAAATCCGGATTCATCGCATTCAAATGCTTATGTCTTCCGCGGATTATTGTTTGTTCTCCCTTTGATTTGTGCTTGAGAACGTGCGTGAGGTAGCGTTCAGCAAGTTCACTGTTTCTGGTGCCGGCGCGAAGAATCTCCCAAGGCACCTCTATGTCCTTCGCCGCACTGAAAATAGGTGTTTCCTTATTCGGCCACAGTTCGCAGCGCCCAAGCATTTCAAGGGCAACATTGATTGCAGCTTTTATTGCCGGATAGTCTTCCTCCCGGTTAACGAGCGGCGTTGAGAAAAGCACACTATTTTCAATGTGAAAATGCACTTCAGTTGGTGGAATAAGTCGTCGTTGATAGCATTTCCGATCCTGCCAGCACGTCCCATAGTGTTCTGTACCACCCCAGTCTTCATAGCGATAACTATGCTCCCATGACCGAATCTCCTTCGGTAAATCCTTAACCGGAACGGTATATCCATTTGCATTCTTCGATGTTGCTGCTCGAATAGGCCGAGGAATTCTCTGTAGATCGTCTGCTAGAATTCCATATGTCCCTAGTTTCTCATAGTCCTCAGCGCATAGCGGCACAGCAACAAATAGTTGTTCGTCAGGCGAAAATTCCAGTAAGTAGCGTTTTGGCTCGACAATTTTTGCTTTTTCGATTTTCAAGATTATACTCCTTTGTTTGTAATTCACAAACAGGAAAAAGCCTGTGCTCAAAATTTTCTCTCGTCAAGACTTGAATTTACACCTGCTGGCTGCTATACTGAATTTGTAAAGTTTCGTTGCATAGCAGTTCTAGCTGTAAGCGCGAGCACAAGAGATCAGCATTTTGCGAGGACCAGTCGCAGGATGCTGTTCTTTTTCGATTTCCTGAATCGTGTCTGGTGATTTGGCGGGCTTGGTGCATATAAACCTATATTGTGCATACAAGAACGTCCGTTCGTAATGCAGGATGATTATACTATACAAATTCACGTTATGCAAGTGCTAATACACAATATCAAGTGGAATCGTAGAGAAAAAAGTCCGTGAAACGCAATATGTTGTGTTTCACGGCATAAGATTATGCAATGTTGATATATCCTTTCGGAAGGAACCTGTTGTGTTGACCCCATTTTGACCCCAACGTAATTTTAAAGTGCTCCCCAAGTCAAGGACAAAATAAAGTGACCCATTCTGCTAACATGGATAGCTGCCGGTTGTCAGGTACT
>CAKRVU010000118.1 GCA_934408835.1 uncultured Oscillospiraceae bacterium
TTGTTATTTTTATTGTACAGGATTTTCCCATTGATGTAAAGTGTTTTTGGGTGTCCATCAGCATAATTTGTACCACTCCACATGCAAAGAGGGCTGCATCTCTTTCAAGATATGCTCTTTTCCCCTGATGAAGTTTCCGACTAACTAAAAAATGAGCAAAGGAGCCATTCACGTTCCTTCGCTTTTGTTGTGGGTTTCGAGCAGGCGATTGATTAGACCTAAGAGCATCAACAAATCGGATTCATTTAACTGTTTCATGCTGCTGACCGCCTTTTGAATCAATTCGGGATTCTGCGTCCCCTCATCAAGGATCTGTGCGAAGGGATAAGACGAAATATATCTTATCAATCATGTATAAACACAACGATTTTGCAAAAATTTAAAATGTTATTATCATTATAATAAAAACATCATTGGTAAGTTTTTTGTTTACATTATATAATTGGTAAGTTTTTTATTGTTGAATTTGACTATTTTATATGCTATAATTCAGATACATTCACGGATTACGATTAGATCGCGGTCAATAAAGCAAGCGCGTTGAAAAAACTTATGATTTTTAACTTTTGCATTGGCTTTTATTTTCATTCACCCATAAGATTACGCATCGTTGATGTGTAAAAAATAAAAGGAGAAAACGAAAAATGAAAAAGATACTGTCCGTAGTCCTTGTATTTGCGTTGCTTCTTTGCACAGGATTGACGGCAATTGCAGAAACCGCAATTGTTGTAACGCAGAAAAGCCCGCTGACGATGCGCAGTCAGCCAGAGCAGAGTGGCAAAGAAATCTGCAAAATACCAAAGGGCGAAACTGTAACTGTACTTGAAAAGGGCAATTGGCCCAAAGTGGAATACAACGGTAATCAGGGCTATGTCAACGGCAAGTATCTGGAGTATCACGAAGACAACACGCAAGAGGATCAGTCTCTTTCGTCTCAATCAAGCGGCGTTGTATATACTGCAACGGAGAGCGGATTCGGCGGAGACGTGACCGTAACCATGACGATTGACGGCCGAAATATTATAAACGTTTCTGTTCAAGGTGAACACGAAACGAAGGGAGTCGGCGATCAGGCAATTGCCGAGTTGCCACACCGCATTTTGGAAGCACAGTCTGCGGATATTGATGGCATTAGCGGCGCAACGCTTACTTCCAGAGCAATTCTCAATGCAGCGAAGCACTGTATTGAGCAGGCAAGCGTTGCGACGGACGCAGTTGCTGATGTAAATATAGATAACATTGCCGGTATATGGGAAGAAGAATCTATGGGCAGCGCATTTAAACTGACGCTCAACGAAGACGGCACTGCCCAATTGAATGTCGGGCAATCGCTTTACAAAATGAACTGGGCTTTTGACGGAAAGACGCTTACACTGACGCAGAAAGGAATTCCGATTTACGGCGCTTATGACGGAGAAACCATCATTCTGGATTTGAAGAATGGCGTAGAATACAAGCTCAAGCCCGTTTCCTTGCTCAACGAAAAGAAAGAGGATAAGCAGTCAAACTCAACGGAAGAAGTAGATAATATCGTCGGCACATGGATAGACGAGTACATGGGCAGCGCGTTTAAACTGACACTCGACGAAGACGGCACTGCCCAATTGAATGTTGGAGAATCGCTTTACAAAATGAATTGGGCTTTTGATGGAAAGACACTTACACTGACGCAGAAAGGAATCCCGATTTACGGCGCTTATGACGGAGAAACTATTATTCTGGATTTGAAGAATGGCGTAGAATACAAGCTTAAGCCTGTTTCCTTACGCAACAAGAAGGACAGCGGCGAACAGGCAAGCGTGGAAAAGGTGGATAACATCGTCGGCACGTGGGTGGCAGAGAATCTGAGTGAATACAACCTGATACTCTGCGAGGATGGTACGGCTCAGGTAACCGTCAAAGAAAAAGTTTACGAATTAGATTGGACATTTGACGGAAAGACGCTTACGCTGATGCCGAATCCGTCCGGGATTCCCGTCTACGGCGTCTATGACGGAGAAACCATTACCCTCAATTTGTTCAATGAAGAACACAAATTTAAACCCGATTTTGTACGTGATGAGAGTTTCGCGCCCGGAAGCATCGTAAAGTTTGGACACTATCCGCAAACAGAAAGCGGCGAAGACCAAACGCCAATCGAGTGGTGTGTATTGGAGCGGCAGGGAAACCGCGCTTTGATTGTCAGTCGATATGGTTTGGATGAACTAGAATACCACAAAGATGATGTGAATATAACTTGGGAAAAGTGTTCTCTTCGCGCATGGTTGAACGACAAATTCTTTAATAAAGCATTCACACAGGAAGAAGCAAACGCGATCCTGTATACTAACGTGAATAATGGAAAAGATCAACTCTGCGGCGATTGGAATACCACGGGCGGAAACGATACATTAGACAGAGTATTTCTGCTCAGCGGCGCGGAGGCGAATCGGTACTTCGGTGCTACCGAACAGGATGGCGATAATATGAAAGCCAGAGTTGCACCGACAGCCTATGCCATTGCTCAAGGTGCTGACGCTTCGGACGACGACTATGTGACGGCGAAAGGCGAACCGACATGGGGATGGTGGCTTCGCTCGCCCGGTTTTCAGCAAAATGCTGTGGAAGCCGTATGGCGTAACGGTGCGGTTTTAAACGCCTATGTGTACTACAAGCAATGCTGTGTCCGTCCTGCAATGTGGGTAAATTTGGAATCTGGATTGTTCTGACTTCGGAAATCAGGATGAAGCGCAACATAAAATAAGGAAATCAGATTGTTACCGTAATAGACATTTATTTGATGCTGCATTTCTAACAGCATCAAATCGTTTTAGAAAAAGAAATCAGAGGGGAAACGAAATATGTTTGACGACATCGGCGGAAACATCAAAGTGCTGGCAAAAATACAATTCTGCATTGGCGTAGTTCTGTTTTGCATCGCCGGAATCTCTACGATACATATCGGAAATACAATGGCTGGCGTCCTTATGATTGTGCTCGGTATTTTAGGCTCGTGGATATCCACCTTTTTCGTTTATGGTTTTGGCGAGCTAATTGAAAGCACCGTCAGCCTGAATCGCAACGTAGAACGACTCCATAACGATAATATGAATATGCAGCAACTGCTCGATCAGCTTAACAAAAAGATCAGCGTTCAAGCAAGCGCGCAAAAAGAAATGCCTGCCCCTCAAAAACCATCGCCAGTCGAAGTAAAGACTGAAAACCCGTCCGATAAAAAGACAGACATTCAAATAAAAGCGGATGATGTTCAAACAAGCGTGCAGGAAGAAGCAGCTGCGCCTCAAAGCGCATTACCCGTCGAAGCAAAAGAAACGAAACCGACTAAACCTGTAGCCCATAAGACGGATAAAGATAAGCTTCCGCCAGATTCAATGGTTTGCCCTGTCTGCGGAAAAATTCAAGATATCCATAACGACACATGCGAGAGTTGCGGCGCAAAGTTCACAAAATGGTCCAAAAATCATAGAGGGTCCTAATCGCTCAGTGATAACGACAGAATCTTCTCTTCATAACGCCAAAATCATCGACAGAAAAAATTGGAGGGAAAACGAAATATGTTTGACAACATCGGAGGAAAAATTAAAACGCTTGCAGCAGTAACCTGTGGGCTGGGTATCGCCGCATCTATCATTGGCGCGATTGCACTTTGGGCGCAGAGCAGTCCCTACAATTCAACAACATCGGCAGGCGTACTTGTGTTGGTATTGGGTTCGCTGGCATCGTGGATAGGTTCATTTTTCACTTATGGATTTGGAGAATTGATTGAAAATACAACAAAAATCCACGAAGATAACATAGAATTACAAAAAATGCTCACATTGATCGGAAAAGATTCTGACAAAGCGGAAACTCAAGAAAATGAAGAAGATCCAACCGTCAATTCTGATGCCTATCCTGGCAATGTTCCAAAAGAAGCTTCTTCTGAAATATATGAAGTTGATCGTTCGGCGAATAAAATCGTATGCCCCGTATGTGGAAAAATTCAGAAATCTGATAGAGAATTGTGCTGGAATTGCGGCGCAAGATTCACAGATAAAAAGTAACTGTATTTACAATTCAAACGAAATACAATTTTACACAAAACCGAGGACTGCCTCCTTTTGGGAAGCAGCCCTTGGTTTTTCAAACATATAGAATACGTCCGCTTTATTCAGCGTTCTTTCTTCCATCAAATAATTCAAGTTTTTCAAATACCATCGTCGCCTGAATTCGATCCCCGCCAGCAAATCCTTTGCTTCCGCCATTAGAAGTTGTAATCGTGTGCAGACGATATCCTTTCGCCGCCTGATGGTTAATTACCGCTTCAAGCTCGGACAGATTTCCCGATCCTGTACCTATGAATTTTTCTTTTAATGTAACTTGAATGACCACATAGGGCAAATCACGTCCAGAGGCTATCGAATACGTAGAAGCATTTTCCCAATCTATTTCACCGGAATTATCTGAATTATTCTGTACACCTTCCTCTTGTATACCTGCGTTTTCAGTGTTTTCTGCTCTTTTTTGCAATTCCCTCATATCGTCCATAAAACCCATATTCTTTTTCCCCTCTCGTTATAACAAAAAGGGACATGACTCCATTCAAAGTCATGCCCTGAATTTCTTACTCGCCAAAGTACCGCTTGAGCAGCCCCGCGAACGCCTTGCCGTGGCGGGCTTCGTCGCGCGCCATCTCATGCACGGTGTCGTGGATCGCGTCGAGGTTATACTGCTTGGCCAGCTTGGC
>CAKRVU010000119.1 GCA_934408835.1 uncultured Oscillospiraceae bacterium
TTTCCAAACAGAGCGCCAGAAATCCTTTGAAAACGCCGACATCACCAATCAATCCCTTCTACCGGCAGCGGCGCATGATTGGTTGTCATCTTCACAACCTGTCCACTCCTCATTTCTATTACCCGATCGGCAATAGCGGTAAAGGCGCTGTTATGCGTAATAATCACTACTGTATGTCCGCTGTTTTTACAGGTATCATGCAGCAGTTTCAAAACCTGTTTTCCTGTACGGTTATCCAACGCGCCGGTCGGCTCATCGCAAAGCAAAAGCTTAGGGCTTTTAATGATTGCGCGCGCAATGGCAACCCGTTGCTGCTCTCCGCCGGAAAGCTGCGCCGGAAAATTATCCAATCGATGTCCAAGTCCAACCTCATCAAGCAACGTACGCGCATCCAAAGAACTGCGGCAAATTTGAGCGGCAAGCTCCACATTTTCCATAGCTGTCAGGTTAGGCATCAAATTGTAAAACTGAAAGACAAACCCGATTTCATACCTTCGGTATTCTGTCAATTCTCTGCGCGAATACCGACTGATCGTCTTTCCGTCCAGAACAATATCGCCCTGGGTAACCATTTCCATTCCGCCAAGCAAGTTCAAAACAGTCGTTTTACCTGCACCGCTAGAACCGACAACAACTACAAACTCACCCTGTTCTATAGAAAAATCCACATGATTGACAGCGCAGATTTCAATTTCGCCCCTATGATAAAGCTTAGTGACTCCATGAAATTCCACAAATGACATTCCTGTCCCTCTTTTCTGTACCGAACGTTTGACGCGGGTTTCTTCCCTTACCTCTGAACATTATATGTTGCATTTTAACAGAGTAAAATCAAGTCCAAGCGAGATATCAATATCACTCACTGTTTGGACTCTTTTTCCGCCAATAGATCATTCATATCGTAAAGACCAGGGTGCTTCCCCCTCAAAAAAAGTGCGGCATTCACCGCTCCGACGGCAAAAATTTCCTTTGACCGCGCACTATGCGAAATGGAAATCAATTCATCGCGTCCCGCAAAAAGCACCTCATGTTCACCAACGATAGTGCCTCCCCGTACCGAATGCATGCCAATTTCACACGCAGTCCGCTTCTCCTTTTTGGTGTGCCGATCATACACACAGGTATAATCGGATTGAAAGGTTTCTTTGAGGGCGTCTGCCAACATCAACGCTGTTCCGCTGGGCGCGTCCAACTTCTGATTATGATGCTTTTCGATAATCTCAACATCAAACGAGTCTCCTAATACAGTAGCCGCTCGTTTCGCAAGTTCCACCAACAAATTGACGCCGATTGACATATTAAAAGAAAAGAAAATCGGAAGTTCCTGCGCCGCTTCATGAATTGCGTCAATCTGTTCTTTAGAATACCCAGTTGTGGCAAAAACAACCGGCGTTTGATTTCTTTTTGCATAATCCAAAATGGCGTCAAGCGCCAACGGATGGGAAAAATCAATGATTACCTCTCCCCATACCCCATCAAAACCAGGAAAGATCGGAAAATCTGAATATGCCTCAGCGTTCACATCCACACCACAGGCAATTTGACAATCGGCGCGCCCTGCCACGATCTCGGCAATCACACGTCCCATTTTACCATTTGCTCCATTTAAAATGATCGACGTCATCTTCTTTTTAACACCTTTCCGTTTTTATATCAGTTTATGCCTTTTCAATACTTGTTTTAACACTTCACGTTTTTGATCTGTTAATTCACAAAGCGGAAGCCGGCAATTTCCCACTTCCAACCCCATGAAATTCATAGCTTCTTTAACAGCTATCGGGTTGACGTCAATAAAGAGCGCATGAATCAAGTCCAAAAGCTCTAACTGAAGCGCGGTGGATTCCTTGATTTTTCCATCAAAATAATATTGGCAAATGTCATGCGTCTGCCGTGGTAAAATATTAGAAAGAACCGACAGCACGCCAATTCCTCCCAAAGACAGAACAGGAAGAATCTGATCATCGTTTCCCGAATAAACATCGAGCTGATCCCCGCAAAGAGCGCGGATAGACGCAATCTGACTGATATCGCCGCTGGCCGCCTTGACCGCAACAATATTTTCATGTTTTGAAAGTTCCAAAAACGTCTCGGGTTGAATCTGCACCCCTGTACGGGAAGGAACGTCGTATACAATTACCGGAATGGACACGCTATCGGCAATTTTCGTATAATGACGCACCAGCCCCATTTGGGAAGCCTTGTTGTAATACGGAGTTACAACCAAAAGACCGTCTGCACCCAACTGCTGAGCTTCCTTAGAGAGGTCAACTCCATGAGCAGTGTTATTGCTTCCTGTTCCGGCAATCACCGGAACACGACCGTTTGCCGTTTGCACTGCGCATTCTATTGCCTTGACATGCTCCTGATCGGAAAGGGTCGGAGATTCTCCCGTTGTGCCGCAAATAAGAATCGCGTCTGTTTTTTCACTAATTTGTTTCTCAATCAACCAGGCAAGCTTCTCATAATTGACTGTGCCATCCTGATGCATTGGGGTAATGATCGCAACCCCGGCGCCTGTAAAAATCCGCTTTTTCATCCTATTCCTCCTATCAATCCTTCAACAAATAGCCCGATTTTGCCAATAGCTCCGCCATCAATACTGCGCCGCCTGCTGCGCCGCGCAACGTATTATGCGACAGACAAATAAACTTATAATCATATTGGGTGTCCGGCCGCAACCGTCCGATGGAAACGGCCATTCCGCCCTCCAAATCCCGATCCAGCTTTGGCTGAGGTCGATCTGGCTCTTCAAAATAATGCAAAAACTGCTTCGGTGCATGAGGGAGCTGTAACCTTTGAGGCTCCCCGGAAAAAGAATTCCACGCTTCTTTTATCTCTTCTATCCTCGGTTTTTTGGCAAACCGAACAAAAACGGCTGCAATATGCCCGTCTAACACAGGCACCCGCAAACATTGAGTAGTGATGGACGGAGAAGCGGCGGTCACAATTTTATCATCCGAAAGCGTTCCCCAAATTTTCAGCGGTTCTAATTCCGACTTTTCCTCCTCGCCGCCGATATACGGAATCACATTATCCACCATTTCCGGCCACTGCTCGAATGTTTTCCCGGCGCCGGAAATCGCCTGATACGTACAGGCAAGCGCCTGTGTTACCTGAAATTCCTCCATCAACGGATGGAGCGCCGGAACATAGCTTTGCAAAGAGCAGTTTGATTTCACTGCAATAAAGCCCCGTTTTGTCCCAAGACGCTTTTTTTGCGCCGGAATAATCTCCATATGCTGCGGGTTGATTTCAGGAATGATCATCGGAACATCCTCTGTCGCACGGTGAGCGGAATTGTTTGAAATCACCGGACATTCCGCCTTAGCATACCGCTCCTCCAACGCCCGAATTTCATCCTTCGGCATATCCACTGCGCAAAACACAAAATCAACCTGCTGTGTAATTTCGTCCACTTGAGCAACCGCGTCCATCACAATCAGTTCCCCGACGCGTTCGGGAATGGGGGCATCCATTGCCCAACGCTCTTTTACAGCCTGTTCATAAGTCATTCCCGCACTCCGAGAGGAAGCGGCCACTACCGTCAACTGAAACCATGGATGCTCGGTAAGCAAAGTGACAAATCGCTGACCCACCATTCCTGTAGCGCCTATCACACCAACCCGATATTTCTCTACCATAATAAAGACCTCCGAAACGCCTCCGCTCTTTCCTTGAAAAAAAGGTTGAAAAAAGAGGGAAAATGCTTTATAATATAAATGTTGCGTCAGTTATGACAACACCATTTTATCAAACAATTACTTTTATTATACCATATAATATTCTTGATTGTCAATTGCTTTTTCAGCCGGACGGTTGATTACAGGAGGCTTTATGAATACACACGATTTTTACTTTGATCTTCCCAAAGACCAGATTGCGCAGCGTCCCACTCAGCCCCGCGATCATTCGCGCCTGCTTCATCTGGACAAATCTACAGGTGCCGTTTCCCATCATCATTTCTACGATCTCCCATCCCTTCTGAAACCCGGAGACGCTCTCATTATCAATGATTCCCGCGTCCTTCCGGCACGCCTTTATGGCGTCAGCACCGATACAGGTGCCCCCATCGAATTTCTCCTATTACAGGAAAAAGAAAAAGACGTCTGGGAAATCCTATGCAAACCCGGCAAACGCGCTAAAGAAGGCAAGGAATTTTCCTTTCAAAACTTGCTGAGTGCCAAAGTGCTTCAGATACAGGACGATGGAAACCGCATCGTTCGATTTTCCTATCGGGGAGACTTTTATTCGCTGCTCGACAAAATTGGTCAAATGCCGTTGCCGCCTTATATCACCGAAACTCTGGAGGATCGGGAACGATATCAAACCGTTTATGCCAAAGAACTAGGCTCTGCAGCCGCTCCGACAGCCGGTTTGCATTTTACCGAACAATTGCTCGAAAACCTTCGGCAAAAAGGCGTTAAGATTGGAAAAGTCACCCTGCATGTGGGTCTTGGCACCTTCCGTCCAGTCAAAGCGGAAAAAATTACAGATCATAAAATGCACGCCGAACATTACGAACTGCCTGAAGAAACTGCTGAACTGATTCAAAACGTAAAGGCCTCCGGCGGACGAGTATACGCCGTTGGAACCACCAGCTGCCGCACCTTGGAAAGCGTTGGAGCAAAGTATGGA
>CAKRVU010000120.1 GCA_934408835.1 uncultured Oscillospiraceae bacterium
CATCAGGGGAACAGCCCTTCCGAGGAGGATCTAAAATGACAACATCAGGACGCACCTGTTGAGTCAAACATCGCTGCGCTGCCTGAGTGGCATCCATACAATAAAATTCTGCGCTATCAATTTGATTCATCTTTGCATTATATTTTGCATTTTCGATTGCCTCCGGAACCGATTCCACCCCAATCACCCTATGAAAACAATCAGCCATAGACAATCCGATGCTTCCCACACCGCAATATAAATCCAACAAAACATCGTTTGCAGAAGCAGTTAACGCAAACTGTTTTGCAATTTGATACAATTTTTCGGTTTGCGCATGGTTGACTTGATAAAAGGAGTTTGGGGACAGTCTCAAACGAACGCCGGCCAAAACGTCTTCCAATTCGCCTGTTCCATATAATAATCGGTTATCTTTTCCCAAAATAACGTTGTTTTTTTCCGGATGCCAATTTACAACAATACCAATAATCTCAGAAAATCGCTCAGTCAGAAAAGGAGCCAATTTCTCTTCAAATGGAAATCCGGCTGCGCTAGAAACAACACAAACAAAAATCGAATGATCCAGAGAGGACTGACGCAAATACAAATGTCTAATTGTCCCCTTGCCAGTATCAGATTGATACGGTTCGATCTCATACATCTCCAAAAACTCCAAAAAAGCTTCTAGTATTTCAGAGAAAATAGGTGGATGCAGTTGACAATATCCGGAAGCTATGACGTGATGACTGCGTGGCGCATAAAAACCGGAAACAATTTTCCCATTTTGTTTAGCAATCGGATATTGAGCTTTATTGCGATAGTGTTGAATCTGATCTGCCGGAATCAGCGGAGAAACCGGGCAGGACGTTCCTCCGATTCGCTTCATGCAATCATCCACACGTTTCCATTTGAAACGACATTCTGACTGATATGTCATTGCCTGCAACGAACAACCGCCGCATTTGGAGGAAACAGCGCAAGAAGGCTGAACTCGATCAGGAGAGGGTGCGACAATTTCACGGATGATACCGTAGGCATAATTCCGAAGCACCTTTACTACCTGAACCATCAAGTCGTCCCCTATTACAGCATTGGCTACAAATACAACTATGCCGTTCACTTTTCCGATTCCCAAAGCTTCAAAAGAAAGATCGGTTATTTTTACTCTGTATATTTCATTTTTTTGTAATTTCATGTTTGACTCCAAAAAACTTCCACCTCTTCAAAAGGTGGAAGTCAGTTTTAATGTTTATTACACGTTTTTGGTACATTGCTGGAACGGTAATACCCAGTTGCAGTATTTGGACAATTAGAATTGGCAAGCAACCCTGTATCTTTACAGAATTTCGCTTCCACCACCGAGCTATCCAATTCAAATTTGGCTTGCGGTGTATCAGACAACAGTTGTACCATCACATTATGCCAAGATTTTGCAGCATTATTTGAAATTGACATAGCGGTAGCATCATCGTTGCCAATCCAAATACCGGCCACATAATCGTGTGTGAGTCCCACAAATGTAAAGTCCTTATTATCCGTTGTGGTACCTGTTTTACCTACAACTTCAATCCCTTGCTTATCAAGGCTAGCCGCTGTTCCCGTTCCTTCTGTAATGACATTGCGAAGCAATCGGTTCATTACCCCTGCGGTATCCGCTGAAATGGCACGATGCTCCTCCTGTTTCGGTTCCAGTATCACCCTTCCGGCAACATCCGTCACAGAAGTATAACAGATAGGAGAATGGTACACACCGCTGTTCCCAAAAATCTGATATGCGTTGGTAAGTTCATTGATTGTAATACCATTGGTAAGGCTTCCCGTTGCAAGAGGCGCATAGTTTCTATCCTTTTCATCCAAATTCAGTCCAACTTTTTGAGTTGCAAAATTATAGGAGTTTTCAATTCCAAGTTGATCAATTAATTTGACAGGTATGGTATTAAATGATTGTTCAACAGCATAGTACAGACTGACATTTCCGTGATACGTTCTATCGTAATTCTGCGGCCACGGATTCCCCGTTTCAGGATTATTCTGCATAAATGGAGTATCCGACACAATACTGGAATAGGTCACCAGATTCGCCTCAATTGCGGGAGCATACGCCGTCAAAGGTTTAATGGATGAACCGGGTGATCGCTTGGAAACAGCACGGTTCAGCTGACTGCGATCCCCGGCAGCCTTCGTACCTGTTGATCCCACCATAGCCTTTAGATTTCCATTCATATCATATACCACAAAAGCGGACTGCGGCATATTAGAAAAAGATTTCCAACCAAAAGTCGCCGGATTCGCATACAAATCCTCTAACTCATTTTGCATGTCGATATCAATCGTAGTGTAAATCTTATAACCACCCGATTTTACCTGAGCATCCGCCTCTTCTTTGGTCAGACTGCTGTCCTGTTCCATCAAATCATATGATACCTGATTCAAAACATAGTCCACAAAATAGCTTTGATAATTTTTTCCTGTTGTGTTTCCAACTACCTTGCCCTCATGCACCTCTACAGGCGTATTTACAGCTTCATCATATTCTGTTTGTGTGATCATTCCTTGATCCAGCATATTCCACAAGACCAAATCACGCCGTTCTTTGTTGTGATCCGGATGTCCAATGGGTTCATAATAAGAAGGAGAATTGGTAATGGCAGCGATAGAAGCTGCTTCTGCTAACGTTACATCCTGAATCGGCTTATTAAAATAAAGTTCCGACGCAGCTTCCACTCCTTCATAGTTTCCATTCGCGCCTCCAACCGGAACGATATTTAAATATGCTTGCAGTATCTGATCCTTTGAATAGGTGCGCTCAAGACTCATTGCGCGGAAAATTTCACGTATTTTACGTGCCGCTGTGTTGTCCCTATCATTGGTAAGATTCTTGACCAATTGCTGCGTAATGGTGGAACCGCCCTGCTCTGTATCCCAAAAATGAAGGAACATATTCAAAAACGCAAGAAAAGTTCGTTTAAAGTCCACTCCTTCATGCTCATAAAACCGCTTATCTTCAATGGCAACAAACGCATTTTTTACATTGTCTGGAATATCAGTGATGTCGACCCATATCCGGGCGGCACCGCCTGAAAGCTTCGCAAGTTCAACCTGAGCTCCGGAATCATCCTGCCCATACACAATGGTAACGCCGTTTTCCATCAAATCTTCTTTCTCCAGACTGATGGTCGACTCAGTTTCGCTTGCCTTCATTACATAAACGGTAAGCCCTGTAATAACAAGACTCATCGTAATTACGCCAATCAAAATCAAAACGACAAACGCCTTACCAATGGTTTTAAACACACGTTTTGCAGTCCACGGCATTTTTTCCTTTTGAGATTTCCTTTTTTTCTTAGAGTGTTTTTTTTCGGCAGAGGAAGAACTATAGATATCACGACTATTCTTTTGCGTCTTCGCAGATTTGGAATACCCTTTCGTGCTATCTTTTTTTCTTTTTTTCATCAAAGAAAGGCCTCCTTGAAACAAGTTTTTTCATGATCAATTTGATAATATTTGCTATTATAACATTCTTTCGCCAAAAAGTTAAGCCTTTTTCTGTGAATTTACAAATTTTATATGTATAAGGCATCAGTGTTCAGGGAAATATGAATATAACATCAACTCAAAGGGGTGCCAGCTATGGAAATGCCGAAAAAAAATCGAAGTCTTTTATTTTTATGCATTATTTTAAGCTCCTTTGTCCTTGCCTTATCTATTATTTTATTGACAGTCACGCTTTATCAGCCTGACCCGGCAGTGCAAAATACCACCCAAACCGTATCAGAATCCCAAAAAGACTATTTGTATTGTATTCGTGAGTATGAAGGAAAAATCGGCGTATTTGTTCCCGGACAAGACACGCCGATTCAAATGATAGAAACCAATCCCGAACTGCTGCCGGAATATGACCGGGTCATGTTAGAGGAAGGAATCTACCTCTATAGCGAGGCGGAGCTGCGGCAGCTGACAGAAGATTTTGACGGCTAACTCCATTTGAACAACTGATTCCTTTCTCCTACCATGCTGCAAATATCGATCAGAACAATAACCTCGACTTTAGCAACGCAGTCTATTTGTTTTTTCGAAGCGTCTGGAAAAAATCACGGAGTAATTTTGCCGATTCCTCAGCCAACAGACCGCCCATAACCTTTGGAGAGTGATTATAAGGATATTGATACATCTCCATCATAGAGGCAAGAGAACCGGCTTTGGGATCAGGCACGGCGTACACTACCCGATCAATTCGCGCATTCAAAATAGCGCCCGCACACATTGGACAAGGCTCCAACGTAACATAAAGAGAACTGTCAAACAACCGCCAACCGCCAGCCTCACGGCAACCGGCAGCAATCGCCAAAATTTCCGCATGCGCCAGCGCGCTTTTGTCAAGCTCCCGACGATTATGCGCAACAGCAAGAATTCTCCCCTTCCGGACAAGAACGGCACCTACCGGCACCTCTCCCAAACGGGCAGCTAACTCAGCCTGGCGCAGCGCCAAACCCATGTAATATTCATCCAACGTCAAATAAATCCCTCCCAAAGACAAAGAAAAAGAGGCTAAAAACAGCCTCTTTTTTCCATTAAGAAATGGTCAGCGACTTTACAACCCGCACATTGCTGTCACCCGTATC
>CAKRVU010000121.1 GCA_934408835.1 uncultured Oscillospiraceae bacterium
GAATTAGGTTGCGGCGAAGTGTGTATGGAAGGGGATGTCAACTTTTACAGTAAAAGCGGCTTCGTTTATGCAAGGGAAAAAGGTCTTCGTTATCATGGCCTTCCGGAAGGAATGGACGATTCCTTTTTTCTGTGCAAGGAATTGATTTCCGGGTATCTGAATGGGATTACGGGAGAATATGCGACACCAACTGGATATCTGGTGGACGAGGCTGCGGCAGAGGAATTTGACAAGGATTTTCCGGTCAAAGAAAAGCAAAGACGACCGGGGCAGCTGGTGTAAGGGGGATAGCGATTTTGGCAGCAAAACTAGATTGGCTGTGACATTCAAGAGAGGAGGACAAGGGGATGCGATTCTTTCAGACGCGCTTAAATCGTTCAGAGCTGGTTTGCAACATTTTTACTTGTTTGATGCTCGGCGTTTTTCCAGTTTTTCTGGTACCGGGACTTTTCTTTACATTAAATATCGCAAAGTATTGTTTTGTCCTGATTTCCACCCTTCTTCTGTTTCTTTTTTCTCTTTTGTTTTCCAAAAAATCAACGATCAAGGCAAAGAGGACGCTGTTTGCAGATTTGTCTATTGTGGATTGGGCAATCCTCTTATTGTGCGTTGTTTCGCTCGTTTCAGGGTTTGTATCTCCCTTTTTTCCTGACACGGTCAATGGCGCATACGGGCGTTTTAACGGTATGCTGACCATGTTGTGTTATACTGTACTTTATTTCATTATAACCCGGTATGGGAAATGGAATGTTTTGTTTTTCTATTTGCTTGCCGTTTCGTCTGCATTGGTGTTTTTGCTTGGAATTTTGAACTTTTTTCAAATCGACCCGTTGGGGGCTTACTCGTCTATACGAACAGATGAAAAGGCGTTGTTTTTATCTACCATCGGAAACCGCAACTTTTTTTCGGCATATATCTGTATTACGCTACCCGTTTTTATCGTCCTCTTTTGTTTGTCTAATGTAAGGTGGAAAACGTTTTTTTGGGGCGCTATGATGATATTAGGGGAGGCTGCGCTCTTTATCGGCAACAGTGAAAGCGGGTTGATTGGGTTATATCTGGTTTTTTTGGTTTTGCCGCTTTTTTTGTTTCATGATAAATCCTGTTTTCGAAATTACATCTTTGTCATTTTTTCCTTTTTTGCAGTTGCGCAGGTTTTGCGGATACTGATCTCTGTTTTGCCAAATGCGCTATATTCGCTTTCGGGCATTTCGGCGTTTTTTGTATTCCATATTTTCTCGAAGATGATGACGGGCGTTTTTGCGATTCTTTGTCTGAGTTTTTGGTTTCCTCCTTTTTCGGGACGGAGAGTTCGTTGCTGCGTGAAAAAAATCTGGGTTGGATTTCTTCTTTTCCTAATTTGTGTTTTTTTGGTATTCTTCTTTTATTTCAGCTTTATTAACCGTCAAACGCCATTGGGGGAACTGGAAGCGTATCTGCGTTTTTCCCCCTCGTGGGGAAGTAACCGCGGTTCTGCCTGGATCGCTTTGGTTGCTGTGTTTGCCTCTTTTTCTCCTTTGCATATTCTGATCGGAAGCGGACCGGACACGATCTATCAGGTGCTCTCTCAGGCGTATTATTTGCAAATGGAAAATGGAACCCTATTATCCTTTGACAGCGCGCACAACGAATATTTGCAGTATTTGATTACAACGGGCGTGATTGGTCTTTTGGCTTATTGTGTTTTTGTT
Source organism: uncultured Oscillospiraceae bacterium (assembly GCA_934408835.1). Lineage (GTDB taxonomy): Bacteria > Bacillota > Clostridia > Oscillospirales > Ruminococcaceae > CAKRVU01. The sequence goes on from CAKRVU010000121.1 coordinate 1,692, forward strand.
GCCGTTCTGTTGTCTTGGGCGCTTTCTCAGGGAAAACGCTCACATACAATGCTAAGCTTGGCAATGGCTGTTTTGTGTTATTCAGTGCAGGGATTTTTTAATATCAGTATGATTTCCGTTACCCCCGTGTTTGTTTTGCTTCTCGCCTTTGTTGGAGCAGATTACCGGGACGCTCGTTTGAGGAGTAAATTGGATTGATAAAGTAAACAAAATCCAAAAAAAGAAGTAATTCTCTTTACTTTCTGAGTGAAATGATGTAAAATAAAAAATAAATGTCAAAAAGCAGAAAGCAGGAAAATTATGGAACTGAACTATAAACGGGTTCTTTTAAAACTCAGTGGTGAGGCCTTGGCTGGAGAACAAAAATTCGGCTTGGATTATGACGTCATTACACCTATTTGCAAACAGATTTTGAAGTTGCATCAGCTGGGCGTTCAAATTGGTATTGTGGTAGGCGGCGGAAACTTTTGGCGCGGTCGCTCCAGCGGCGCGATGGATCGCACACGAGCGGATCATATCGGGATGCTGGCAACTACAATGAACGCATTGGCAGTAGCAGACGTTTTAGAAGACCTTGGTGCTGATGTTCGAGTGCAGACAGCAATATCGATGCAGAAGGTAGCTGAGCCGTACATTCGCAACCGTGCAGTGCGCCATTTGGAAAAAGGGCGGATTGTCATTTTCGGCTGCGGTACTGGGAATCCATTTTTTTCTACCGACACTGCCGCTTCTTTGCGCGCTGCGGAAATCGAGGCGGATATTATTTTTAAAGCTACTATGGTAGACGGGGTTTATGATAAAGATCCGAATTGTTGTTCCGACGCGGTAAAGTATGAATCCATTACATTTGATCAGGTGCTTGCAAAAGGATTGCACGTTATGGACAGCACGGCGGCGGCAATGTGTAAGGATAACGGGATTCCCATTTTGGTGTTCAACCTTTCCGATCCCGCTAATATTGTCCGGGCGGCAACGGAAAAACAAATAGGAACTTTGGTACACGAATAATAAATCAAGTGGAAACAGGAGGCGTTTTTTATGAATCAAATTTTAGAGACAGCAGAGTCCAAGATGAAAAAATCGGTTTTGCGGTTAGCGGAGGACTATAAAACCATTCGCGCGGGGCGTGCAAACCCGGCAGTTTTGGATAAGATTATGGTGGACTATTACGGTGCAATGACGCCGATTCAGCAGATGGCTGCGGTGTCTGTTTCGGAGGCGCGCATTTTGGTGATTAGTCCTTGGGACGCTACTACATTAAAACAGATTGAACGAGCCATTTTGCAATCTGATCTCGGGATTCACCCGACAAATGATGGAAAAGTGATTCGAATTGCTTTTCCGCAGCTGACTGAGGATCGCCGTAAGGAATTGGCAAAAGAGATTCATAAAATGAAGGAAGACTCTAAGGTAGCGGTACGGAATATCCGCCGTGACGCGATGGAGAAGATCAAGGCTTTGAAAAAAGAAGGTGTCAGCGAAGACGAGATCAAAGACGGTGAGAAAGAGTTGCAAAATTTGGCAAACCGTTTTTGCAAGGAAATTGACGGCGTGGCAGCAGATAAAGAAGCAGAAATTATGGAAATTTAACAAAAATCCGGGGAGTCTGCCTAAAAGCTGCTCCTCGTTTTTTCGTAGAAAGGGAAGGTGCTTGCACATGCTGCCAAAACATATTGGAATTATCATGGATGGAAACGGACGGTGGGCCAAAAAACGAGCGTTGCCGCGCAAAGCCGGTCATATCAGCGGCGCAAAAGCGATTAAGGCGATTGTCAGGCACTGCAATCAAATCAATATTTCCTGTTTGACAATCTATGCGTTTTCCACTGAAAACTGGAAACGACCAAAAGACGAAGTGGAATCGTTGATGAAATTATTGCGGCATTACCTTACCGAAGTGGACATGTATATAAAGGATAATATCCGAGTTCGATTTATTGGAGATCTTTCTCTTTTTGATTCTGATATTCGGGAACAGATTAGGCAGACGGAAGAAAAATGCGCCGCTAATACAGGAATGACGTTTTGTATTGCGATTAATTATGGCGGCAGAGCCGAAATTGTCAACGCAATGAAGAAGATTGCTGTGAAAGTGCAGCAGGGTGAATTGCTTCCGGATGAAATTGATGAAACTACGGTGGAGTCGGAGCTGTATACTGTCGGGCTTCCTGCTGTCGATCTGTTGATTCGCCCTAGTGGAGAATATCGGATTTCCAATTTTTTAATCTGGCAATCCGCTTATGCGGAATTTGTGTTTATGAATGATATTTTATGGCCGGATTTTCGACCGAAGCACTTGGATCAGGCTATTTTAGAGTTTGAACAGCGCGATCGGCGATTTGGCGGTATATAAAAGAAAACGGAGGATGAAAAAAACAGAGATGAAAAAACGACTTTTAAGCGCAGCGATAGGGCTGCCTCTGGTAGCGGTAATTTTGTGCTTTTTTCAGACAATCATATTCAATATCGCTATTTCTTTGGTGGGAGCTATTTTTGTTTTTGAGATTTTTCATTCTGCAAAAGCGCTCCATGATAGAGATATTGTCATCGCTTCTATGATATACGCCTTGCTATTTCCTTTTTCCAGCGTCGAGGGGTGGATAAATTTTCGCGGGATACTGACGGTATGTTATATTTTCTTTCTGTTTGCTGTATTGCTTTATCGCTATGAGAAAATTTCGGTAGAACGGATTACCTTTTTGGGAGCAATGACGCTGTTGCTCTCCTATTCCCTTTGGACGCTTGTTGCAATACGAGATGCCTTTGCCTCGTATGGACTTTATTATCTTCTTTTGGTGTTCGCATTGTCGTGGATTTGCGATATGGGCGCATATTTTACCGGTCGTGCGTTTGGAAAGCATAAAATGGCACCGAAAATTAGTCCCAATAAGAC
>CAKRVU010000122.1 GCA_934408835.1 uncultured Oscillospiraceae bacterium
GAATCGATCAGCAGCTTCTGGAAAGACTGAATCAGTTGACTGCATCGGATGTTGAACAGGTTTCTTATACGGAAGCGGTGGAAATATTAAAAAAACATGCTTCAAAATTTGAATATCCGATTGTCTGGGGAATGGATTTACAGACGGAGCATGAACGCTTTTTAACCGAAAAGGTGTATTGTAAACCGGTTTTTGTCACCGATTATCCGAAAGAAATTAAAGCTTTTTATATGCGTCAAAACGATGATAACAAGACGGTTGCCGCTATGGATTTACTGGTACCTGGTGTTGGAGAAATGATTGGTGGCAGCCAGCGTGAGGAACGGTTGGAATTGCTGCAAACGCGAATGAAAGAGCTGTCAATGGAACTTTCGGATTATGATTGGTATCTCGACTTGCGGCGCTTTGGCGGAGTGGAGCACGCAGGCTTTGGATTGGGATTTGAGCGATTGATCATGTATTTAACCGGGATGCAAAATATCCGTGACGTCATTCCTTTTCCGCGGACAACCGGTACGATTTCATTTTAAATTTTTACTGGAAAAGGATTGAGGTTCTTTTGATAACAGATCAATGATTCGAGGATTCTGTTGTCCCAAAACGCAGGGTGCGTTCTGCGTTTGACAGCTATGTTTTGTACGGGAATCTGTTTTGATTTGTTTTTCAGATGGACGGAGGATTAAAAAAGTGATGGAATTTATCAACTTTATTTTGCATTTTAACGAATATATTCCGATGATTATGGAGCAGATAGGCTGGGTGATCTATATTTTACTGTTCTTGATCATTTTTTGTGAGACAGGGCTGGTTGTTACTCCGTTTTTACCGGGAGATTCAATTATTTTTGCCTGCGGGGCATTGGCGGCTCTTTCGGGCATGAGTTTGGTTTTGTTGTTGATTCTTTTTATTACAGCTGCGATTTTGGGTGATGCGGTAAACTATCTGATTGGAAAGAAGTTGGGGCATCGTCTGTTGTTACGAGATCATAAGCTCATAAAACGAAGTCATGTAAAAAAAGCGGAGGATTTTTATCAAAAGTATGGTGGAAAGGCCATTCTTCTTTCAAGATTCGTGCCGATTGTTCGAACTTTTGCGCCATTTGTTGCCGGTATCGGAAAGATGTCTTATCGTAAATTTGCGGTGTATAATGTGATTGGTGGAGTTTGTCGGGTTGTGCTATTTCTCTGTTTGGGTCTCTTTTTTGGAAATTTGACGCTGGTACAAGAGCATTTTTCATTGATTGTGATAGCCATTATCCTCATTTCTTTGGTGCCAGTTGTAGTGGAAGTTGTAAGAGCGCGGTACCAAAAAAATGCACCGCAGAAAGAGGAGGGGCAATAATGCTGCCAAAGGATCCTTATATTTTATTGAGTTATGTTAATACCAAGTTGCGTGATTTCTTTTCAGACCTTACCTCTTTTTGCGAAGACGAAGGGGTTTCCTGTGATGAATTGATGGAACGATTGAGAGCAATCGGCTATGATTATCAAGAGCAGAACAATCAATTTCAAAAGATGTAACATCTCATGATGTGAAATGAAATAAATGAGAACAGAAAAAAGAGCTTTTGTCAATCTTTTTTGATTGGTAAAAGCTCTTTTTGAGTATGATAAAATCATTGAATGAGTTGAACGTGCGTTTTTCAGGTTGGTTTTGATATCGAGGAGAGAGGTCTATTCTATAATTGGGAGACAAATTGTTCCATTTCGCGGTAAGCCTGTTTGGATTCTCGGATGTTTGGTGCAATAATTTGGAATTCATGGAACATCCCAGAGTATATGGTTTCCTGCACGTCAACACCATCATCTTTCGCTTTTTGTGCCACATCAGTGGTATCGCTTAACAGACGTTCGGCGCCTCCTGCTTGCATCAGCATAGGTGGAAAACCGGTAAAATCACCGTATACGGGTGAAATATATGGGTTTTCTGCTGAGTTATTGCCAATATAAGTGGAGTCAATCAGGTCTCCTTCCAGCGGGGAACCTTCGTAGAACTGCGGGTCAGAATTTTTATTGGTTTCAACCGATTCGCCGTTAAATGCAAGATTTGTCCAAGCGGACAAAGTAATGATTCCCTTTGGCATTGGCAACTCATGGTCACGTAGATACATGGTAGTGGCAAGCGCCAATCCGCCGCCGGCAGAATCCCCAACAAACAGAATATCCTCTGGTTGATAACCTTTGTCCAATAGCCAAAAATAGGCATGTAAAGCATCTTCCAGGGCAGCAGGGTAGGGGTTTTCAGGGGCTACTCGATAGTCAAAGGTAAGAACATCTGAATTTCCGTTGATTTTGGAATATTCAATGGCATAATTTTCAAATTTGGTATTCAGCGGATAGACATAAGCTCCTCCGTGAAACTGCAAAATCACTCTTCCGTTGGAGTCATCCGGCTGCAGCAGTTTCATATCCATATTGTCATAGGTAAATTGCTCTACTTGGTATCCATCGCGATCTTCCCAAATATCGGCGCTTTTTTTAACTGGAGTCTGAGGATCGCGGGCAGAACATCCGGGTGTATAGACATATCGCCGGTATGCCACCACGAGACCTCCGCCAAAGCTTACCGTATTGGTGAATGGGATTACAGTCAGTGTAAGAAGGATTGAAAGAATCCAGCAAAGAGCTGCAGAAAATCCTTTCCAACAGGTGGTATGACGGATGAGGCAAAGTGCCGTTGCCGATAGAAACAAAACAAGGTATGCGATCCAATTGCATTGACAGATGAGAATCATAAACAAAAGAATCAAAAACACAATTGTAAAAGATAGATAAAAAAGAACAGGATGTCTTTTGCGTGCTGTTTGGCTCATAAAACCACTACTTTCTTTTATCATAATATTTAGACAAAGAATACCATATTTTTAAAGATTAAATATCATTTTTTTGTAAATTATTGTGATTTTTTCGTGATGATTCTTGGCGAAGTGCTTCCTTGCTGCATTTTAAGATATGAACTAAAATTCGGATTTCCGATTCGCTGCATTCAGATAAAATTTGTTGTGCTTCTTGTTGAAAGACGTGGTGAGAGCATTCAACATTGTCGCACAGTAATTGGTCGACAGAGACAGACAAAACATTAGCAATGCAAATCAAAGTGGGGAGACTTAATTTGGTGCTTCCAGTTTCGATATTACTTGTGTGGGATACCGATAATCCGCTTTTCTCTGCGACAAATTCTTGCGTATATCCTTTTCTTTTTCTTGCTGCGCGGATTCTAGTTCCAATTTTTTTGTAATTAATTTCCATAGTTTTCTATTTGTTCCTTATCTGGTTTTCGATAAAAATATTGTATCTTGTATTGAAATGTATTATAATGATTTGTGTAAGTAAAAAACTTACTTAGACGAAAAACGATAAATAAAAAAGAAAGTCAGGAGTTTTTTTATGATATCATGTGCTTTAACCGGAGAGCGTCTTGGGGAATATGATAGTGAACGCGATGAAAACCGGCAGGATCATCAACGGATTCGAAATTTGGTTTTGAATAAAATAGAAGAGCTATATCAGAATGGGACAACTGTATTTTTAACAGGATGCATACCGGGCGCTGATCTTTGGGCGGCTGAGCTTGTATTGGAAAAAAGGAAGGAGCATGAGGAAATTCAGTTAATATGCGTTCTGGCTTATGCCGATCAGCTGGAAAACTGTTCTCCTGTTCGCAGGGCACGGTGCAGACGGATTATGGAGGAGGCGGACGAGCAGGTTATCATGCAAGAGGAATACACTTTTCGCAGTTTTTATTTTAGAAGTAAATATCTGGTGGATCATGCCAATTTTATTCTTGCCATTTGTTCTTATAAAAATGAGGAAAATATAGAAGAAAACCTATTGGTTCATTACGCAAGGGCAATAGATAAAAAAATTGTGTTTCTTGATCCAGGGATTTGAAAAGGGGACATAGTAAAAATAAACAAAAAATTGGTGATAGAAATGGATAACATAACGGTTGATTTTTTTGACGGAATCTGTTATACTGAAAAAGCAGTAAATACAAGTTTCGGTTTGCGTTTACTGCTTTTTACATTAGTAATGATGTAAAACCATTTTTGAAGTGGCTGTATGAAATTGTAAGTCCATCTGTTTTACTATGCTAAGGTAGAAAAACGCTTTACAAAACAACTTCTAGGCATAGTTTAATAGTGTTAAAAATTGAGAGAGGGGAAAAGATATGTCAATTCATTCTAATCGCACTGCAACAAAAGCGTATCCGCTTTTGATTCGTGAGGAGGCGGCGCGCTGCATTCTTTGTTATGACGCTCCGTGTTCTGCTGCTTGCCCGGCGGGAACGGATCCTGGGAAATTTATTCGTTCATTGCGTTTCGATAATCCCAAAGGAGCTATTGAAACGATTAAAACAAACAATATTTTGGGTGGCGTGTGCGCTTCGGTCTGTCCTTCCAAATCTTATTGTGAGGGAGCTTGCAGTCGTTCTGCATTGGATCGTCCGATTCCAATTCGAAAGATTCAGGAGTATCTCACTGAAATGGAGCGTGAAATGGGGCTTCACTTTTTGAAAAAAGGCACTCCTAACGGAAAAAAAGTAGTCGTCATTGGGTCGGGAC
>CAKRVU010000123.1 GCA_934408835.1 uncultured Oscillospiraceae bacterium
GCAGATGATCTCACACCTCCCACCGGATATGATACCAAAACCCAGATCGGTAACATCACCGTCACCGTGCAAAAGACTGCCAATCCGTAACTTTTAAAACAAAAACTGAACAGAAATTCAACAGTCATAATCACTCGTAAAACAAATGAATAGCTTGTACTAAGACTGTACTCCATCGTTAAGCCAGCGCCTTTCGGCGCTGGCTTTCGCTTTGCTCTAGCCCCTCTACCCTTTTAACTCGTCGTCCTTAAAAAGGTGTCCTCTTCAATCCTAAAAAAATCTTCATATTCTCTCATGCTTCATTTAATTTTACTGACCCAAAGTGACGATTGCTAAATTTGAGTTTCAAATTTGTGTGCTTATCGAATGCCATAAGTGCTGATTCCTCTTTTCAATACCCCACAAAACCGGATACACTTTTTCAATATTATTCCTTATATCAATTTTCAATTGATTATATATTATCTTTAGAGGTGAAAGCGATGATAGTTCATTGATTTTTGCTATCACTCACATAACAGATAGTTTATGATTTCTCACATGAACTCATTTGTTATTACGAAAAAACTTACCTACGTTCAACAAACTAAAATTCATAATAAAAATCAGCTGCCCGCCCTGCTGCGCAGGATAAGCAACTGACATAAAAACGATATGCTTCCTATGGATTTTGCAACTTTTCAAATTGCATAGGTAATAAAGACAAATTACATAGAACGGTTGACATTCTGTCCCTTTGGCATGTCAAAAGCCGGATTAAAGGCGTAGAAGTTTTTAGAATTCAGATGATCTTGCACAATCCGGAGTGCTTCCCCAAACCGTATAAAATGTTGTATCAGACAAACGCCAAATCACTAAAACCTTGCCGTCCTTAATCCGTATGTCAGAAACCAGTTGCGACAAAACCAGCTGCCGCTGTCTGGGCGAGCTATTTTCCCACAGTTTACTCAAAATACAATCCTTAGCTAACGGATGATTCCGTTTTTGATCCTGATAGTTGCGCATTAGTTTCCGCTTTGCGTCATCCAACTGAGCAACCTTCTGATTGATATATTGGAGCGCCTGCGGGCAAAAATCTGACTGATGGGAAATCAAATTTCCGATTTGCCTGTCCAAATCAGAAACCTTCTTTTGATATTCCCGCTCCCTTCTTGGATTTTCTTCTGTATCGCAGCAATACCTTTCCTCCAAAAAACAAAGACATCGCTTTATTTTCTCTTCCAAAAATGCTTCCAGTGCTCCGACATAAACAGTCGTGCCACTTCCGCTGCAACCGATACCCTTTCGGCTGCAAACCAAGTAACGACCCCATTTGGTTTTTGCGTACCGCACAACCAACGCATATCCGCAGTTATCACAATGCACACGACCTATCAGCCAACTAGATATCTTTCGTTTCTCCGAACGCACTGAGGTTGGTTGAGAAAAACGCCTCTGACATTGAAGCCAAACAGAAGCCTCTATGATACCGTGATGGGGCGCCAATACCAGTTCTTTTCCACCATCTTTTCTGTGATACAAATAACACCCAAATACACCGCAAAACTCTTCCGCCTGATTGACCAGTATAGCGCCCGCTTCCTGATAATAATGATATATCTCCCGATCAGCAGACACATACACAGGGTTCTTTAGCATTTCGCTCATTCTCGATGGATTCCAGCTGCTTCCGCGCAGTTTTCGTATACCGCGTTTCTCAAATATGTTTTGTATTTCTCCCAAAGAATACCCCATGGCATAAAGATTGTATAACTGCCTTACTTGGTCAGCTTCTTCCGCAATAGCTTGAAATTTGGAAGTATGAATACCGTCCTTCTCAAACGGCTCTTTTGCAAAGCCATACGGAATTCGTCCACCCATATAAAACCCCTTTTTACTTCTCATCCAATAAGCTTCCTCTACCCGTTGTTGGATGGTTTCTCGTTCCAGCTGTGCAAATACCGCGCACAAATGGAGCATTGCGCGTCCAATCGGCGATGATGTGTCAAACTTCTCAGTCATAGAAACAAAACTGACCTGATGAGCATCAAAATATTCCATCAAATTGGAAAAATCTAAAATGGAACGACTAATACGGTCAAGCTTATAGACCAGTACCGATTCAATCCTTCCAGCCCGAATATCCTCCATCAGTCTCATAAATGATGGTCGCCTCAGATTCTTGCCACTGTACCCCCGGTCAGCATAAATCTCAAAAGGTCTCCCTCTTACCTCTGCGCAACAGACCTCTACCTGCCCTTCAATGGAAATGCTGTCCCGCTTTTCAACCGATTGTCTTGCATATACCGCTATCATCCTCTCCATCCCCTCGCAACAAGATCCGTCTCACCTCTTCAAAAGCTGCCCGCTCCTCCTCTCTTGAAATTTCAGCTTCCGCCCGGTGAACAATTTCCAAATTCATCCGATCTACATCAAACGTTTCCTTCCAATCCATTTTTCATTCCCTCCACATCACTGATATGACGCGGGACAAACAGACTATTCTTTTGAAAACGCCAAGAGGATCACTCAGGTCGAGTGCAGTGCGATATATTCACTTTTCCAGCCGTCTAAACCGGTTTTCAGAGTGCGATTAAACTTAGAATTCCCGCCGCTTTCTCCGACTTTATCTGTAACAGTTCTAACTGAGATCAAACTGTTTTGATCCCTTTTTTATCTTTTTACTAACGCTGACGAGACGTTTTTTCTTTTTGTATATTGTCAAAACAAGAAACTTATAATACAATAAAAGAGAATTTGAATGAAAGGGGAACTGATATGAAAGGCTTGCTTCAGTTTCTTCGCCCCTATCGCTTCAAAGTCCTCCTGGGAATGGCGACCAAACTATTGGAGGCAATACTGGAATTAATTCTGCCTTTGTTGATGGCTCAAATCATTGATATTGGCATTTACAATCACGATACCGAATTCGTTGTGAAAATGGTGATTCTAATGTTCATTACCATTTTGACCGGATTGGGTTGCGCCCTTCTCTGTCAGCATTATGCCGCTGTTGCAGCGCAGGGTATGGGAAAAGCTCTGCGCGATGACTTGATGAAACGAATCCAGTTTTTGTCGCCCGAACAGTTCGATCAAGTTGGAAGCGCCGCCTTTATGAACCGAATCACAGGGGACGTCAATCAGGTGGTCAACGCAGTCAATATGTTTATCCGCCTGGTTTCCCGCGCTCCGTTTCTCTGCGCAGGCGCTCTTGTCATGTCCTTCTGGATTAATCCTGCTATATCCGTTCTGTTTGCCGTCTTTATCCCATTGTTTGCACTAATTCTTTTTGCCATTTCCCATTATACCGTTCCTCTATATCAAAAGGCGCAAAGCACATTGGACAACCTTGCGTTGCGATTACAGGAGAATTTGAGCGGCGTCCGAGTCATCCGCGCCTTTACAAAACAAAAACAGCAAGAAAAAAAGCTCTCTGAAACCGCGGATACGCTCGCCAAACGCACCATTTCAGTCGCCAATCTTTCCGCTCTCCTCAATCCTGTCACCAATGCAATACTGAGCATGGGCATTATTCTGATCTTATATATCGGTTCCTATCAGGTCAATGCGGGCAAGCTGCCTCAAGGAGACCTGGTAGCTTTGATTCATTATATGACGCAGATTCTTCTAGCACTTACCATAATCGCCAATCTGGTCGTACTGTTCACCAAGGCTGCCGCATCCGCCCGTCGAATAGAGGAAATACGGAACCTCTCCTCTCCTCCAACCGGAGCCGAAAACGGAATCAAACAGTCAAACGACATAGAGACAGTGCTGGATGTTGAAAATGTCAGCTTTTCATTTGGTGGAGAAAACACCCTTGAAGGTATTTCCTTCCATTTATCTAAGGGGATGATAATGGGGATTATCGGAACCACCGGAAGCGGAAAATCCACCCTTGCAAATCTGATTCCACGTCTCTATCAGCCGCAAGAAGGAGTCATCCGTTTTTGCGGAGAAAATGTATCTGATTGGAATTTAGCAGCTCTTCGCGCTCAAATTAGTATGGCGCCACAGCAAACGCGCCTGTTTTCGGGAAGCGTCCGGCAAAATCTCCTCTTCGCCAAACAGGACGCCTCCGACGAAGAAATGATACGGGCTTTGAAAGATGCAAACGCCTGGGAATTTGTTCGAGAACTTCCCGGTCAACTGGACGCCCCCATTTTCGAGGGCGGAAAGAATTTGTCCGGCGGTCAAAAACAACGCCTTACCATCGCACGCACTCTGTTAAGACCCGCAAAGCTGTATCTGTTCGATGATACTTTCAGCGCGCTAGATTCTGTTACAGCTGCCCAAATCCAAAATACCCTTTCCGATTCTTATCGGCATGCAGCCATTCTTTTCATATCGCAGCGATTGTCTTCTTTAGCCGCTGCAGATATCATTTTGGTTTTAGATGAAGGGAAACTGGCGGGAATAGGCACCCGCGCGCAGCTTTTGCAGAGTTGCCCGGTATACCGACACCTTTATAAGACGCAGCGAAACGGAGAAATGCTCTCATGAAAAATCTATCGTTTTTATTTTCTTATCTAAAACCTTACCGGAAACAAATGATTTTAACCCTGTTTGCAGC
>CAKRVU010000124.1 GCA_934408835.1 uncultured Oscillospiraceae bacterium
GTACAAGGTTGGAGGATAGGTGGGTGTTGATTGAAGACGGGTTGCCGCCAGAAGGAGTGACTGTACTGTGTTGGGGCGGATATTTTCCGTTTGGAAGTTATGAGCGGAAGTACCGAGTATCGACTGGATATCAGTATAACGGAACTTGGAATGGAGATGTAAGGACTAAAATTTGTGCGGATGTTATCGCCTGGATGCCACTGCCAGAGCCGCCGGAATGGTTCAAGTGATATGGAGAATATAGATAATAAGGATGCCCGCAGATTCGAGCGTCGAATGCGCGATAAACCGACTCTTCCACCAGAAAAATTACTCAGCATCCTAAGAGGGATGTATCCGGAAGAAATGGCGCAAGAAATATTTGAAAACTTGCAAAAGGAGGGCGATGAAAATGAGGCTTATTGATGCGGATGCGCTTATCGAAAAGTTCAACGAAAAGGCGAGCATAGCAGAAGCCCTGATGGACGAAACAAAAGCAGAACGATTTAGAATATTTTGCCTGCTTGCGGATGCCGTGGAGCAAATGCCTACTGTGGATCCAGTTCCGGCAAAGAGCGGAGAGTGGATTTTGACGGATTTTGACGGATTGGCATGTTCTAATTGCATGGAGGAGGCACCATATGTTAGTCATTTTCAAGGGGAATTTGACTACGATTACGATGGCGCTCTTGTATCTATTGGCTATAAAGAAACGAAGGATTATCAGAGAACAAAATATTGCCCAAATTGTGGTGCAAGAATGAACGTCACGGAGGAGCAAAGTGTATAATTATAACAATTTGGCGGGGCAGAAATTTGATAAGCTGACCGTTTTGCAAGAAGCAGGGAGAACAAAAGACAGACATATCGCATGGAGGTGTTTATGCGATTGTGGAAACGAAGTGCTTGTGTCAAGCAAAGACCTTGTATCTGGGCATACAAAATCCTGCGGGTGTTTGCAGAAGCAGCAAACGAGTAAAGTAAAATACAAGCATGGTGCATGCGGCAACCATAGCCACATAGATCGGCTATATCGTGTTTGGGTTTCCATGCGAAAGCGTTGCTTAACGCAGTCGTGCAAGGACTTCAAGAATTACGGTGGCCGTGGAATTACAATTTGCGAAGAATGGAACGATTTTGCTGCATTTAAGGCATGGGCGCTAAATAACGGTTACGACTACAGCGCGAGTTTTGGGAAGTGTACTATCGACAGAATTGATGTGAATGGCAACTACTGCCCAGAAAACTGCCGTTGGGTTGGAATGGATGTGCAACAACGAAATAAAAGAAACTCAAAAATGGAAGGAGGAGGCAACGATTTTGAAAGTGTTGACTGATGGAAAAGTAAAAATCGGTGCCTATAAATTTGCTGATAGGAAAAAGCCCTGTTTATGCATTGCAGAGGGAAATGTAATTGTTGTTTATGGGCATTTCAAGACATTTGAAGGAGCAGAAGAATTTATGGAAAAACTAGGTGAATTAGTAGGCGCAAAGATGGACGAAAAGGAGGCCGACTATGAGCAGGATAATTGAAAACGCCAGAATAACAAGTACTATGCTTGGCGTTGAAGACCATGGGATTATGACGTGTTATCTTTTTCTTGAATTTGAAAATTGCAATAATTGCGGCTTCGGGGGATATGCGCTTGACGTTTACGATAAAGAGGAAGGAAGGCGTGTTGGAACCGCGGCAGGAATGCAAATGATCGCTGAAATTCTTGAAACTGTTGGTGTTAAAAATTGGGAAGATTTGCTCGGGACATATGTGCGGTGCGAATTCGAAGGATATGGCGGCAAGATTACAAGAATTGGAAATATTATCAAGGATAAATGGTTTTCCCCCGAAGATTTTTTCGCAGAATGGGAAAAGGTGGAAACTAAATGAACGAGGCTCTTTTATCATCAAAAAATATGTTCTGGTGTACACCGCAAGATTTATTCGACGGACTGAACGACGAATTCGGTTTCGTGCTTGATCCGGCGGCGACCGACAAGACGGCGAAATGCTCTTTGTATTACACGCCGGAAACGGACGGGCTTTCGCAAAGCTGGGATCGCGGCGGCGCAGTATTCTGCAATCCGCCATACGGACGCGAGATCTGCAAGTGGGTTCAAAAGGCGTATGAAGAACACAAAAAAACAGGGAACACAATTGTTATGCTGATCCCGGCGCGAACGGACACCGCATATTTCCATGATTATATCTATAAGAAAGCAGAAATTCGTTTTCTGAAAGGCAGATTGAGATTCTGCGACGAAGATGGCAAGAAAGCAAATAATCCTGCACCATTTCCGTCTATGATTGTGATTTATAGAAAGGAGAAGCAAAATGAAATCGTTTGAAGAAGTGATGATTAAACAAATTATACACGATGTAAAAGTTTTTGGATTAAATGAGAGTGTAAAAGCATCAAAATATCCGATGTCAAGTGATGTAAATTCTTGTAATAACGAACTGACAGATACGGTAAAGAAGTTGGCCAAGAGCGAAAAAGGAAGCGGCCATGATCAATTTCTGACAGGAATCATCGTACAATTCGATTTGAAATTCAGCGTAAAGGCTTGGGTTGAGGCCGAGAGATACCATTTTTTTGATTTTGTTTCTTCTCAGTCTACTATGCATAGAATTACGAAATTCGATCTTAACAGTTCTTATAACGGATATGTTGATGGAAGAATCATTGATATTATGAAGGAGAAGGTTGCTGATTATAACAAAGACCCGAACGATGGGAAATACCTTGAAATTTTATATAGTAATCCGTGCGGGTTTACGTTAACTGCAAGAATGACAACTAATTATAGACAGTTAAAAACGATTTATAGTCAGCGAAAGAACCATAGATTGCCAGAATGGAGAACGTTCTGCGCGTGGATTGAAACTCTTCCGTACGCGGAATTGATTACTGGAAAGGATGATTAAAATGGCGCTTGCAAAGAGATGTGACCGGTGTGGTATGCTGTATACCCCCAAGAAGGTTGTGATCGATAGTTGTGGTGTTAATGGAATTTCGACTATTTACCGTAATGAAAAAAACGATTGTTATTCCGCTCAATCGCTTTATGATTTATGTCCAGGATGTCTGAGATCTTTTATTGATTGGCTTGACGGCAAAAAGGAGTTGTGTAAATGAACAATTTGAATGAAACGCAAGAAGAGGCCCGCGAAGAACAGAACGCGCCAAAAAATCTAATTTACGTCGTAGTTCTTGAGATGGATGGGAGAGCGGTTATAATGGATTGTTTTGATGACTACGCGGAGGCGAGAGCGTATGCCAGAAACTCAACCAAGAAATACAGGGCTGATGGCTACATGATTAAAGGCAGACCGTTGCACAAGGCTTTGCAAAACGCGAAATAAGACCTTAAAATTAAAAGGCGGCAGGAATTTACCTACCGTCTTTTTTAGTGCCTTAAAATCGATTCTGACAACGCACAGAGGCATTAGAATCTGTGGTATGTCTTTTGCGAAAACTCTGATGCGGAAAATTCGGACGAAAACTCTTCTCTTGCCTCTTTGATTTCAAGTTGGATTAGCGTTGAACGTAAAATGGCGTAGTCATCCTGCGTCAATTCATCTTTGTCAAGCAGGTGCTCGATGTATCCGTCCAGCTTGTTTTGGATTCTCTCTTTCGTTGATTTTTCTCTTATCATTTCTCGCCCTCCATTTCCGGCTTCACGATAGAAGCATAGTATGCGGCGATTTTAGCCTCAGGAGAACCGCCATCTTTGTCAAACAAGAAATCTTTCGCAAGAGTTGCGTAAAACTCCGGTTTATTCACGTTCATCTTTTGCGCGCAAGGGAAATAGTCGCTATACATCATATTCATAGCTACGCACCATACGTAATCAGGAATAGAGGATCTGGAAACGCCGGCAACGTCCATAAACTGAGTTGTCTGCTGCTCCGGCCAATGCGCCCCTTTCGTGCCATCGCTGTTTTCCATCGCATGGAGCCATAATTCAGCGTCTTTCTTCGAAAGTTCCCCTGTCGTGCAGATGCAGCCCTCCATCTCGGTCAAAACTTCCCAGCACTCTGCCATCCCTCGGACGGCGTTTGCGTATCGCTCAGACACAGGCGCGGCCATGTATTCGGCGATTTCATCTTCAAGCTTAGTTTTGTAGGCTTTTATTTTATTCTTCATAACCGAGCCTCCCCTATGGTTATTCTTTGATTACATACATCCCAACGTTCATAGTGTTTACGTTCTGGCTGTTGACGTAAATCTGCAAGTTGCTGAGCGACTGGCCACAGTATACACGGACGGGGACGGTAAAGGAGAAGTTCAGCATATCATTCTCGGCAGCCGCTGTTGCGGTCTGTACGGCACCGGGAACAAGAACGCCATCCTGGTACAGAGATACTGTTGCGGCTCCGGCAGCAGATGCGGTCAAGGTAGCATTAACGGAAACAGTGTAATATCCTTGCGCACGGTCAACAGTTGAACCATTGCAACCGCAAGCGCTAACAAGAGCAACGCTGTTATTTCTCAATCTGATGCAGTTGCCGTACTGCCGAATCGTGTTGGTAAGAGGCAGAACATTCCCGGCATCAACGGTCTGGACG
>CAKRVU010000125.1 GCA_934408835.1 uncultured Oscillospiraceae bacterium
GTCGAAACGCATTGAAAACGAAAAAGCTTTTGCAAACCTGGCAGGTTTACAAAAGCTTTTTTCTACATTTAGAATGTTTATAAAATAAAAAGACAAATTTTAAGCAACTCGTTACAGGATGACATGAATATGGTAATGCTCTAACCAGTAATTAATCTGCAACAAAAATGCCAACATCTGCGGTCCAGCCATCAATTGACCATACCATGGTTTGCCGTAGTCAGAAGGCGTGTTTAAAAATTTTTCCACTTTATTTCGATCAACAAAGGTTGCGATGGGTGAATTTGGATTTTCAAGAACACTGAGCAGCATATCTCCCAGTTGTTTCTCGTAAGCTGGATGATAGGTTTTGGGATAGGGGCTTTTGCGGCGATATAAAACATCGTTTGGAAGGTATTTTTCACCTGCTTTTCGCAGCAGTCCCTTTACCATTCCACCATTAGCCTTCATTTCCCACGGTACATTCCAAAGGTATTCTACAATCCGATGATCGGCGAAGGGAACCCGCGCTTCCAGCCCGGAATACATACTAGTACGATCCATTCGGTCAAGAAGTGTTGTCATAAACCATCTGATATTCAAATAGGAAATTTCACGGCGGCGCTTTTCCAATGCATTTTCACCTGGCAATACCGGTGTTTCAGCTACCGACCATTCGTATGTCTTTTGCGCGTATTCTTCCAGCGGAAGCGCTTCTAGGATGGAGTCCTTTAATAGCTTTTTACGCGGCTCCATATCGTAAGACCAAGGGAATGCATGCCGCTGCAGCATCTCTTTGTTATGAAACCAGGGATACCCTCCGAATATTTCATCTGCGCATTCTCCCGTTAAAACCACTTTCCTGCGTTTGGCGACCTCAGAACAAAAATACAATAGGGACGATTCGACATCCGCCATACAAGGCAGGTCACGCGCATCCACAGTCTGAAAAAGGCAATCGATCAGTTTCTGGTTGGTGCATTCCAGATAGGTGTGCTGCGTCTGACAATACGCAACCATTTGATCAACAAAAGGGCGATCCTGTGAAGGCTGAAAAGAATTCGCATGGAAGTATTTTTGATTCCCTTCAAAATCAAATGAATAGGTTGCAAGCTGTTTCCCTTCGTCCCTCAGCTTTTTCGCACAGATTGCGGTTACTAGACTACTGTCCACGCCTCCCGACAAAAACGTGCAAATCGGTACGTCTGAAAGGGTCTGTAGTTCAATGGCGTCCTGCAATAGAGCTGCGGTTTTTTCTACCGTTTCGTCCCAGGTATCGGTATGAATACGACTTGTTAAAGACCAGTAGGTATGGTCTGTAATCCCTTCTTTGGAATAGCGGAGAAAATGACCGGGTAAAACCTCGTGCATTCCCCGAAATACTCCTGTTCCATAGCTTTTCGCAGGACCCAGCGAAAAAATTTCACATAAACCTTCTTGATCAATTTCTGCTTTGATTCCGGGATAAGCGAAGATACCCTTCATTTCTGAAGCGAATATCAGAGAGTCGCCCTTTTTTTGATAAAACAGCGGCTTTACTCCCAAACGATCGCGTACCAAATATAGGCATTTTTCGGTATCATCCCAAATGGCAAAAGAGAAAATTCCGTTTAATTGATCAAGATAGTCCATTCCGTGCAAAAGGTATCCGTTTAATACCACTTCGGTATCACTGGCGGTTTCAAAAAGGACTCCTTCCGCCTTGAGGTTTGCGCGCAATGTGTTCATGTTATAAATTTCGCCGTTGAAAACAATGGTTGCCTGTTTGCCGTTTCGTTCCCTGGTGATGGGTTGGTGCCCCGTCTTCAAGTCAATGATAGACAGACGCACTTGGGATAAACCGCACTTGTCAGTCAGAAAGATTCCGTCATCGTCTGGTCCACGATGTTTTTGCACTTGATTCATCTGTGATAAAATCGAGCAAAAAATATTCCGGTCACTCTGATAGTTCTTATATGGATTGCAAAATCCCGCTATACCGCACATATTCACACCTCTATTTACGACTGCGTTTCCTCTTGCTGCTGCCAATAACATTCAATGATTGGCTGTAACTGTTTTCCATCTAATGCCGATTCGGCTGCGCTCAGGAGCTGCGACGTATCTGCTACCAGGGAATTCGGCTTCTTTTTCGGGCTATCTTGCCCGAACGGAACAAAATAAATATTTTTCGCATTGAGCAATAATCCAATGTTTTTCATATTCATTCCCAATCCATCGTTGGTGGCAATGGATAGCAATAACGGCTTCTGATTGCGCAGATGCGCTTTTGCCGCCATGAGTACCGGCGTGTCGGTAATACCATTGGCGAGCTTTGCGAGAGTGTTTCCGGTACAAGGAAGAATGATTAAAAGATCCAACAGACTTTTGGGACCGATTGGCTCCGCCTCTTCCACTTTCAGGATGGGCGGTTTGTTTGTGATTTCTTCTGCTTCTGTTAGAAAATCTTTCGCTTTTCCAAAACGACTGTTGATTGTTTGAGCGGCGCCTGAAAATATTGTCTGTACATCCGCTCCCTCTCCAACCAATTTTTTGATTTGTGGAAAGACCTGCGAATAGGTACAAAAGGAACCTGTCAATGCCACTCCAACTTTTTTTCTGTGCAACGACATAATGTGTACCTCTTTCTATATCGAACTGTTTCACTGTTTTTGAGTATATAACAGCAACGCATTGATTAAAGCGTCCGCCGAAGATTTTGGAGAGTATTTTCCGGGAAGTCCCAGGCAGAGATAGGCAGATTTCCCCAATTCTTTCGCCGCACGATAATCTACCCCTCCCGGAGCGGAAGCAATATCAATCAATAACGCGTCTTTGTTCATAGATTGCAGTTCATCCTTGGAACAGACCAGTGCCGGAACGGTATTGAAAATATAGGAAAATTGCTCCATTGTAGATGTAAGCTTTGTAAAATTAATGGTATCAAATCCCTCGGTGTAAGCGACGGCACGTGCGGCTTCTCCGCGCGCACAAACAGTCGTTGTTGCCGAAAGCGCCTGGAGTTTTCGCGCCAATGTGCGACCGCATTTGCCAAATCCCAATACCAGGCAGCGGCTGCCGTGTAAATTTTCAGGTCGTCGCAACAATGCTTCCGCAATTGCGCCTTCCGCTGTGGCGATCGAATTGAAAATGGCGATCGAGTCGTCTTTCATAAAATCGAAGCATGAGACTCCTTTATCTCTGCATTTACGACAGATTGCGTCTGACAGGCAGCCTGCGGCCAAAATTTGACCGTAACGCAGCAGCTTGCAAAAGCTAGACAGCTCTAAATCATCCTCTACATTTTTAGAATAAATTGTTTGTTTATCCTTAGTCAACGGGATTGGACCGACCAATCTGTCAGCGCGGGATATTGCCTCTTCCAGCGATAAGGCGGAGTCGCTTTTCTTTTCCTTCGATAATATCGGAATGGCGTAGGTAATTACGGAATATCCTTTGCGCGCGAGCGTTTCAGCAACATACCACTGTCTTAAATTCCCGCCAAATACTGCAAAATCATATCCTGGTTCGTTCATAAATACCTCCTGTCTCTTTCAATAGCAGAATCTTGTACAAAAACTGCGTTATTCCTGTTGTTATAGTTTATAATATCATTTTAAGGGAAAAATCGTTACTCATAAAATAAAAAATCACTCGCTAGGCGAGTGGTTTGGTGGGAAGCGGCAGCCGATAATGCAGAAAAAGAAACTCCTTTAGAATAAGGTTGCGGCTTGATAACTGCAAAAAACACCAAAAGGAGGTCATCAAGATGAATGACACGAACAGTTTAACACATACAAGATGGAATTGCAAATACCACATCGTGTTTGCACCGAAATACAGAAGAAAAATCTTTTACAGGGAAAAGAGAATGGAAGTAGGAAAGATCCTGAGAATGCTATGTGAGTGGAAGAAAGTAAAAATTGTGGAAGCAGAAGTATGCCCGGATCATGTGCACATGCTAATAGAGATCCCGCCTAAAGTGAGTGTTTCAAGCTTTATGGGGTATCTAAAAGGTAAGAGCAGTCTAATGATCTATGAAAGGTTCCCAGAGTTAAAATACAAATATCGCAACAGAGAATTCTGGTGTTTCGGATATTATGTGGATACGGTAGGAAAGACTGCGAGAAAAATAGAAGAGTACATAAAAAGACAGTTGAAAGAAGATCGAGCCGGAGAACAACTGACGATGAGAAGCTTCTAATAGGCTCGTTTAACGAGCAGTAAGTAACAAATTCTACGCAAGTGTCAGGTCGTATCAACGCAATGTGATGTGTAGCTATTATACTCGTCTATGAAAAACCCCCGGTTTCACCAGGGGATACTTATTACATTCCTACAGGGTTGTTTTAAACCCTACACAACGTGATTTCCCAATAGAAACTATGTTGCGTACAGCCATCAATTTTCGGCTTTGTAGTTAGAGAGAACCTCAGAAAGGTGGCTGATAATACTGGCTTGTTCTGAAGAATTAGTGTTGTCAGAAAGCGTTTCTTTAGAAGTTGTTTCCGTAGTGTTTTCTGTTGCAT
>CAKRVU010000126.1 GCA_934408835.1 uncultured Oscillospiraceae bacterium
CTGACCTGCTGGCCAAATTCCAGATCGCCAGCGGCGGCGAGTTTGCAAACGACCGCATGATCCTGTCCTGATAAAAAATTTCGTTGTCTGCAAAAATCAAAGGACGCCTGCCCCGGGAAACACCGCGGACAGGCGTCCTTTTGTCAAATATGAGAAGCACGTTGAAAGGCCCCATAGCGCCGGCAAGTAGTGTATTAGTACATACAAAGACCATTTTTGCGCTGCAAAATACTTGTTGGGGGAGTGCCTTGAACTGCATCCGATGGATGCAGGCCTTCTAAAGAACATAAAAATAAATTTCTAGTAAATGTATGGTGCATGGAAATATTAAGTATCTAAATGAGTTTGCCATGGAGGAAGTTTGATAATACTTTTAATTTTATCATATAGGTTTTGACGATTTAGTTCTTCGGCGATGAAAGGATATTTGGATTCAAGAAAAGAACGACGAACATCTCCACATATATATTCCATGATTATTTCACATCGGCGATTGGCTTGATCTTCATCGTTTAAATGAAGAATCTGTATAGTTGATAAAGCTTTGCTTTTTTCAGCAGGGCTCATATCTTTTCGAGGTTTGACTAGACAAGATGGGAAATCCAACTCTAAGTCACCATTTTGTATTTCGAAAGGATCAAGAACAATTTGGTTCCCTTTATATGCATTCATTACAGAAGTTGTTAAACGATAATTATCCCATTCATAGGCCTTTTCAGGATGTGAACTTTTAGGATAAAAATGGTCAACAGAGACAGAAGTAGTAGTTCTTGAAAACCATTCGCCGCTATATGCACATATGCCACCATAAGCATCATACAATTGTTGGTTGCATCTGGACCAGAAATTGTTCTTTCGCCATTGCTCACCTTTTGGATTTGGATGAGCTGCTATAAATTTATTACCGGGCTGTCGAACTCGTATGTCAAAATCAGAAGGTTCTGGTTTTAAATCGATATGAATCATAGTACCACTCCGTGCTGTTCAGCAAAGTATATCCAACGTGGCCAGAAAGGATCATTTTGGGCAAGACAATGCAACAGCTTTTGGTGAACATCCTTAACAGCAGAATCGGTTGCAGTATCATTAAGCTGAAGTTTTTTTGCTTCTTCGATGACTTGTGAGGCATTAACAGCCCTTGCTTGATTTAAATTGAAAACTGATGAGGTAAGCCAAGCATCGATTTGTCCATATTTGATATAATCCTTTTCAGATAAAGTTGCGTCTGCGTTCTCTGGCACAAGATTAAGCTGGAATAATTTATCTATGTCAGGATTGAAAATTTCCTCAGAAGAGGCCATAACCAAAGGAGAATGAGTGGCAATAATAAATTGAACCTCAAGTTCTGCGGCTAAACATTTCTGGATTTCAACTAAAGCAGGGAGAATAGTCCTTTGCCACTTGGGGTGCAAATGTGCTTCCAATTCATCAACCATAACTACAATACGAGAATCTGGGTGAAGGCCTCTGAGCTTACAATTTTCTTTATGCTCATTCCATGCCCATACAATCAAATAGGCCAGAGTGATTATTCTTCCAATGCCGGCAGAGGAGTTTGTTATAGGAACAATACCATACGGATATTGGATAGTAGGGATTTCTCTACTGTCATTTGGGATTCGTACTGCATCTCCCGGAACGAGTTTGCCAATATCGGGAGGTGATAGTTCGGCAAGGACGTTCTTGAAAATTTCAAAAGGATATTTTTGAGGAGAATTTTGCCATTTTACCCAATCTCTGATTAGACCTTCGATACGGCTTCCATAGCCATCCCAAATTTGTTGCTTAGTAAATACATTTGAGGTAGTATTAATTTTTGAAGGATCCCATACGGCGTATGATCCATCTACCAATGCATAAATAATTAAACCCGGAATAGTTGTCGAATCGGCAGTTCTTTTCCAAGTTAAATTTTTATTATCGTAAAGAACAGTTTTCTCCTGAGGCATTTTCGATTTTCCAGCTATGGAAAACCCTATAGTAGCTTTTCGACGACCTTCAGCATATTTTGGACGTGCTTCGTTACCTGTCCATGTGCTTGTAAGGGCCCACCAAGAACAATCCATAAGAAATGTTTTACCTAATCCGTTATCACCGGTAATGATATTAAGGCGCGGAGATAAATTCATTTCAATGTGGTCGCATGGGCCAACATTTGTTAATTCAAGCTTTGAAAGAGTACCTTCTTGGTCTGGAAGAGCATCTGGCGGACTGGAGAGATTAACTGAAAGCTGATTCCATGTGACGGGCGTATTTTGAAATACAGCTACATTTGGAAATGATTGTTCATTTGAAAA
Organism: uncultured Oscillospiraceae bacterium; assembly: GCA_934408835.1. GTDB lineage: Bacteria > Bacillota > Clostridia > Oscillospirales > Ruminococcaceae > CAKRVU01. The sequence continues at coordinate 2,298 of CAKRVU010000126.1, forward strand.
TAATGCAGAAATCTCATTTTTAGTTAGATGATACTCATTCACAAATTTCTCGACAATATCCTCAAGAGTCGCTGTGTCCGGCCATTTGTGATTTTTTAAAGTCCAAATAGCCATAGCGAAAATAGGTACTCTCTTCTCAGGTTTTGGAATAGCAATTTCCTGAATTCGTTGAACATAATCTTTGGACCATGCCCAAGATTTTCCATTTCGATCATGAATAAAAGCCGTCTTAAAAGTCTGAGTATTGATCGCCTGAAGACCCGCTGATGGATATTTTGGTGCAAGCCACTGCTTTTTTGCGTTGGTTTGATAGGGCTGAAAATAGTGACTGGATGACGGACAAATTTTATGAACATCATCCATGAAAAGTTTAGTGTTATTATCCATCGGGAAAGTGACTGGGGTTTCGATGGGAAGATTGTTCTTTTTACAAGTTAAAAATGTTATACCAATAAATGTATGAACATTTTTTAATTGCTGGATTGAGCTCAGAATATATTCTAAAGAAATATACAACATTTTACTCCTCCAAATGCTTTATAATATACTCGCAGAAAGAATAGTTGATGTCGATACCAATTGCAGAATGTCCGGATTTTAGAGCAACATTCATTGTTGTACCGCTTCCGGCAAAGGGATCCAAAACGACACCCTCTGGGGGACACCCAATATCCAGACATCGAGATACTAATTCGTCAGGATATGGGGCGGTTTCAATTTCAGAGCCGGAAGGACGCGGAGTAATAGTCCAGACATCTTCATCGATTTGTTTGTCAACAAGAGGTTTTCGATTGAAAAAATATTTTCGATCTTTTGCAAACATGAAAATATATTCATAACTTCTATGGGGACGATCTTTAACAGATTCAGGAAGAGCTTTATCCCTGTGCCAGATAATAGGAGCTCTTAAAACCCATCGCCTTGAAGTCATTTCAATAGCAACTCTCCATGGAACGCCAATAATCGATTTTCGTTCAATATGTTCCCCAAGACCACCACTTTTATCTACGGGGCGGATGCCAAACCTACGCTTATGACTTTTTAAGTCTTTTCCATGAGAAGCACCTTTTCCGGAATAGTAAGTGTCTCCGAGATTCAGAAAAAGCAAACCATCTTTACGAAGAACACGATACAGTTCATCCATTACGCTACAAAGGGAGTTTACGTATTCATTTATTGTATCTTCGAGTCCAATTTGGCCATCGACGCCATAATCCCGAAGGCTATAGTATGGCGGAGAAGTTATAACGCAATGAACACTTTCATCGGGAACATTCTTTAAAGCATCGACTGCATTTCCGCAAAAAAGTGTCCACTCTTTTTCTTGCGAAGTACCTTTCCATTTATGAACACCACTGGGCAGTACTTCATCTACAAGAATATTCATTCCGACTTGTTTCTCCTTAAATATACATTTATTAAATCATCTAAAAATGCTTCAATGCCTCCACAATCGCATCCTCTTTTTCCTTCGGACACTTAGGCTGCTTTGCATTCTCGTTTTTCGCTTTATGGTAATTCTCTCGCTCGATGATGCCATACTTCTGCTTCACCTGTGCGATATAGAGATTGGAGACCTTCAACTGATGGTGTTCCCACACATAATCCCGAATCTCGTTGTAAGTCGCTTTGCTTTCCGCAGCGGTCACATCCAACTCGTCCATGCTGACGTCCACTTCGATATGCCGCTCGACATTGAGTTTGGTCAAAAGGAGAACCGCTTCGACATGCTTCGTCCTTGGAAACAGATCCACAGGCTGCACTTTCTCTGCGTGATATCCATTCTGTTCCAACCATGCGGCGTCTCGGGCGGCGGTGGCGGGGTTGCAGCTGACGTAGACCACCCGACGGGGGGCCATGCGTACCACGGCAGAAAGGGTGGCCTCGTCGCAGCCCTTACGGGGCGGGTCCAGCATCACGACGTCCGGATGCAGGCCCTCGGCGGCCAGCTGTGCGGCCGCCTGCCCGGCATCGGCGCAGAAGAAGCGGCTCTTGGCGGAAACCGCTGCACCCATGCGGGCAGCGTTGGCTTTGGCGCTCTCGATGGCTTCGGGTACGATCTCCACGCCCACCAACTCACGGCAGTGGTCTGCCATGGAAAGGCCGATGGTGCCCATGCCGCAGTA
>CAKRVU010000127.1 GCA_934408835.1 uncultured Oscillospiraceae bacterium
GCCATTATCATCACCCCATACAACGATGCTTCCAAGAACCGAAATGTCAACATTCCGCATTGAGGTCAAGGTATTTATAGCAATGTCTTTTCCCGCAGAGTTGTATTGCCGCAACAGCCTTCGGCTGCCTTCTGCCGGCGGAGAAACCATGTACCTTCGACCAAAGCAAAGCGTTTTATCATTACCCTCGGCTTTGCATTCATCTACATAGCTCTGCCATGTGTCAAAAAACTCATGTATTTCCGAACGTACTTCTTCAACGTTGTCCGACACCTGACCGTCTGCCCGAGCGTTAATTCCCTCAATTCTTTTCAGTATAAAATCCTCAATTTCGTTAATGATGTCAGAAAAGTATTCCTTGTCAAAATAAATCGCATCCTTGTCTTCACTTAATCCCGCTCTTTGACGCAACATCGATGCAAGGACTGAGTGAAGTGCCCTTTCTCGTGCAGGCTTAGAGAATGGGGTAGCGCCTGTCGGCTCGACAAACCTGTAAAAAGAATCGTGATACGAGCGGAATCTCTCATAGTGAGAGCGATCTCTGCTCTTGGTCGCATCATATTGGACAAAAACCACACCGGGATATGCACGCCCTACGCGGCTCGAGGCTTGGATATACTCGCTTGTCAGTTTTGGTTGACCTACCATCAACATCACATTTAACCTTGCCACGTCTATTCCGACAGATATCATGTTAGTTGCCAGTAAAGCACTCGACGCAAATCTTTTAGCATCTATATTCGCTTTGGAATACTCAATTTTCTCAAGCTTATCAAGAGTCTCATTTAGCTCAGTGGTAGACACACGACTGGTCAATTCATCGGCACTGACAATGAGGCGCCTTCCGGTAAACATTCTGTTTGCTGTTCGAATAATAAAATCCTTAACGTCGTCATCTACAAGCGTAGATGCTTTTCCGAGATCCTTAAGGCTATTGAAGTACACGGTAAGTGTCCAAAGCTTGTCCTTAATCTCCTCAGGGAAACTTGACGTGAACACTTTTTGCAAAAGAGCGGCCATCAGTCTGATTTCTGTCATGGCCTTTGTTTTCCCGGAAGGCATTATCCCAACGTATTTTCTGCCGTATATCCCTTTCCCGTGATCCAATGAAGACTCCTTTGCGAAGAAAGAGTCTTCCGCGTCCAAGCCCGGTGCCGGAAATTGAACAACCTCACGGTTATACAGTACCGAACACTGTTCTTTTGCCCGTCGTATTGTCGCAGTAGATGCGATTATTTTGGGAGAAACCCCTTTTTGGCTGCATAGTGCATCTATAGCTGTTTCAAACAATCCTACAATTGTTCCAAGTGCACCGGAGATAAGATGCAACTCGTCTTGTATGATCAATTCGGGTGTCCTGTTGCTGCTGTTATTTCCGAAAAACGCCCCGATTCTTCCGTCCCAGGGAAGCATTGCAAATTTATCGACGGTACCAAACAGCAGCGTCGGCGGATTATCATATAATTCTTCATCGATAATCTGGATGGGTAACTGTGCGGTAAAATGGCAATCTTCATGAGGGCAGAACAAATAAAAGTGCTTTCCTCGCTTCTCTTTGATCCCATAGCCCCATTCTCCGACTAAATGGCCGTCCTTATCGTCTTTTACCATCTTTGTCCCACACCACGGACACTTCAACACCTGGAATTTGTTATGACGCTCTTTTTCATTTCGCACATAATAATGGTTGCTTACCGACAACAGTTTATCAAGATGGTATTTGGCATCGTCATTTTTGTTCGGGATATGTGTTCCACCGATCCACAACCCTATGGTAATAGGATCATTGCCCAACGGATAGGCTGGATACTTGTGACGCCTTTGATTTGAATCCTGCCGAATGAATTCGCAAGCACAGATTAGAGTTGCGGCACGAGTGAATTGCTGGGCAGCCAAAAGCCTAAGAGTATACCTCATAATTACGGCAGTTCCCGCAGCCTCTCCGGGATGTGCCAGTTTTCGATAGAAGATTGTGAAAGCCGTCAGCCCGAGGTATGCCTCTGTTTTCCCGCCGCCCGTTGGAAACCATATCAGGTCCACAATATTTCGATCCGAAGAATTGTCACCGACAATGGAATTGATATCCATTAGCAGGAAGGCAATCTGGAAGGGACGCCACCTACAATCTTCATCACTTTCCTCATAATAATTAAGGTTGTTCAACCAGTCGGATATTTCCGGATCATCAGGATATCTGTCTGCGTTTACCGTTGCCATCTTTGACTGTCTCGCAATGTGAACCCTTTGCATAAACATTGCTCGGTTGGCAAGCAAAAAGGCAGTGTATGCATTGTCATTTCCGTAAAGCGTATCAACGCCGGTATACATTCTTGCATACGCGCGTTTGCATTCTGCAATATTCTTTGCGGCAGCAGATTGATATCTTGATCCTATTTCTTCAACTGAAACCTCAAGATTGTCGACCCACAGCTTGTACAGGTCGATTAGTTTCTTCATTGAGGCAAGTTTTTCTTCCTTTGTAGACGAATCCAAATCGGATAAATACTTCATGGACAGTTCGCTGTCTTTGAGCAAGTCATTTTCGGGAAGCGAAAAACTCATGGATGGGACTTCTGCGACAGGAAAAAAATCATTCCAAAGTCGACCGTTTCCTTCTTCATCTAATTCCCAGTTGATCGATGTACCAAGCCCTGTTCCATAGGTCCTTTTATGGCGATAGAGCAAATCCAGCGTCCGCTCTTCATCGTCCATATCCTCAATATCTGCATTGGCATTTGCTTCGATAAACACAAATTCGTTATCGGCGGAATTAATGCAAATACACGGCTGGAAGATGCAGTGGTTTGCTTTTGCTGGAGACTCTTCCAAGTCGTTGACGAGCATAATCGTAATGGACCATATCTCCCCGTCGAGTTTTCTCCTAAGGGCTACAAGTTTTGCTTCCGTCCCGTCCAACTTTTGTGTCGATTCGTTATCCGCATAATCTCCGGAGGAGAAATCCAGCACAAAGTCGGGCACCTTGTGAGGTACCCTTACAAAACCGGCAGAACAGTAGTCCGCAAAGCGATACATTATTTGCTTGAGGATAAAGAACTCGTTTTCCGGAATGGTGTCTCTTTCGAAAATATCGCGAACCTCTTTAAGCTTTACCGCTCTTTTCAGCTTCAGCAAATTGGACGACGGATCAAATTCTATTAGATGTGCTAACTCCGGCGGAACGCTATAATTATCTGCACATTCCGGATAATATGGGATCGCGCAATCCGGAATACGTGCACTTCTATATGTTGCAAACGATAGACTGCCGTGGATTACCGCAGGGTTTCCTTTAACAAGGAATGTAATTCCCATAGATGCAGGCATATATTGAGTTGACATCCCGATCTCTTCGTCGAGATTCTCGTTTGCGGTTTCATCGGTAGAATACGCATGTAGCTTCTGTTCAAAAGTAGGCTCGTCATCTTCATGACGAATATCCTCAAGATCAACCGCAAGGCTTTCTTCACTTTCACTTTCTTCAATCGGCACGGTTTCGTCATTATCCTGATTTGCAAGGTTTTCTTTTGGGAATAATATGCCGACTGAATATCTGCTTATCGGTGTGGTTGATATAATTTCATGCTCAGCATCCGGCACGGAGAATTCTGATCCCGGACCTAAAAGCTCAGATCGAATAATCCCGATATACTCTTCTCTGGCGGCTATCATGCCCTTTTTAATATCGTTTCCGGTCACAGTTGCACCTCCGACTCCGTAATAGGTCTGTTTACAAGGTTGATATTGATATATACGCTTTCATCCAATTCGGAAACGCTTTCCAATTCTCTTGTCTCAGAGAGCTTTTCAACATTTTCATATACTACTCCTAGCACACTTCCTTCAGCCAGCGTAAATCCCATCAACTTGTCATTGATTGCCTTTGCAATAAGTTTAAGAATCTCACGGCGTTCGTGACGAACATATCTGCATGCTTCATGGTAATCGGAGACATTTTCTAACAAGAACGGGTCCTGTGTCAACAACGCAACATATCTCATCGTTTTCTCATCTCTTGGGCCGACAATATGACTGTCTTCAAAAAGCCATTGTCGAATTGACACTTCCTGCAGTGAGCTGCCAAGCTCCTGTATCTTTCGGGCGATGTCACGATATGTAAGCCCGTTCTTCTCTTTATACTCCCTTAAAGCTTCCTTCCAATATTTTGATTTCTCGAACTTATCAACAGATTGACTGCTCAATTTTCCTGATGTCAGCAATCGATCGTAAACAGTATCTACGATATTTTTGGTATAATCATCTCTTTTGGCAAATACCATAACATCCCCCGGCATCAGGTCAGACGGAGTTTTTTCGACTACGGTTCCTTTTGCAGCGTCAAAGACAACGGCGGAATAATACTTTGAAAAAAATATC
>CAKRVU010000128.1 GCA_934408835.1 uncultured Oscillospiraceae bacterium
GCGTTCGTTTGATCAACTGCTGCATGACGCTGCTATTGCAAATCTGCATGTGGTGCTTGGGATTGATCGTGCCGGTATTGTTGGAGACGATGGAGAAACCCATCAGGGTGTTTTTGACGTTTCCTTTTTAAGCAGTATTCCGCATACTACCCTGTATGCTCCCGCGGATTTTTCGGAATTACGTGCCTTTTTAGAGCGAGCGGTTTATCAAACCGATGGATTGACGGCAGTTCGCTATCCCCGCGGAGGACAGCGCGGCGTATTACCGAACACCGGACAACAACAGGCGGAGGATTATCGACTGTATGGCGAAGGAGAAATTCTAATTATCACATACGGCGTACTGACCATCGAAGCACTTGCCGCTGTCTCCGAGCTGCAACAAAAGGGTGTTCCCTGCGCGCTGTTAAAGTTGGGAAAAATTCATCCGATACCTGAACAGGCGGTTGCCCTTGCGCAACAATATTCCGCAATTTTCTTTTTTGAAGAGGGAATCCGTTCGGGAGGAATCGGACAACAAATGGCCGACGCTTTACTGGAATGCGGTTATCGCGGGAAATACCGTTTAACAGCCATTGACAACTGTTTTTTAGAGCAGAGCAGCATTGAATCGGCATGGAAACGATTACATTTGGATTGTGAGGGTATGGTGCATACCGTCTGTATGGAACAAAAGCGATCCAAAACAAACCAAAAAAGGAAGTGTTCTGTTTGAACAAGCAGAGATTGGATCAGTTGGTATACTCCCGCGGTCTTGCCCCTTCCCGCGAAAAGGCAAAAGCGTTCATTATGGAAGGATTGGTTTTTGTCGATGGAGAACGGGCGCACAAGGCGGGCGAAATGGTATCCCCGGAAGCTGTCATTACAGTCAAAGGCGGTCTTAGATATGTAAGCCGCGGCGGATTAAAGCTTGAAAAGGCAATGCAGAAAACCAATTTACCCATTTGCGGAGCGGTTTGCATGGATATCGGAGCCTCTACCGGTGGGTTTACTGACTGTATGCTTCAAAACGGGGCGAAAAAAGTGTACGCTGTAGACGTAGGCTATGGACAACTCGCTTGGAAACTGCGTCAGGATCCCAGGGTGATAAACCTGGAGAGAACCAATGCCCGTTACTTGACAAACAAACAAATTCCGGAAGCGATTGAATTTGCATCTGTTGACGTTTCCTTTATTTCTCTGACTAAAATTTTGCCGGTTGTCGCTTCTCTATTAGACAAAACAGGAACTGTGGTCGTACTGGTCAAGCCGCAGTTTGAAGCGGGCAAAGATCAAGTTGGCAAAAAAGGCGTGGTACGAGACGCTGCAGTGCATCGCGCTGTTTTGCAAAAAATCTACCGCACTTGTCAGGAACTTTCGTTTTCAGTCTTGGCAATGGACTTTTCTCCCATTAAAGGACCGGAAGGAAATATTGAATATTTATTCACGTTATGCAGAGGGACAAAGACTGGCATGCCAGAAGACGCAATTTGTAGTTTGGTTGACGAATCGCACCGGGTACTGTTATAAAAGGAGGAGACGATGCGAGTTCTCTTTTTTGTGAATCTCAATAAGAAAAACGCGCAGCAGTGCACCTTGCGTGCGATACAGATTCTGACTGAAGCTGGTGCGGATTGCTCTGTTGTTCCACCGGCAGCTTGCGGTCTTTTGCAAAAAATGAAGGTTGCAAAGGAAGAGGAAGCCGTTTCTTTTGATGTGATAGCGGCGGTTGGAGGAGACGGCACCATTATGGAAACAGCGAAAACAGCTGTGCGCACTGGAAAGCCACTCCTTGGAATTAATGCCGGACGCATGGGTTTTTTATCCGGTGTAAAAGGGAACGAGCCGGAAAAATTGACGCGCCTTTTTCGTGGGCAAATGATCGAACACCGACGAATGCTGCTTCAAATTGATTTTGAAGGAAAAAATTTAATCGCTGTCAATGATATCGTTGTCTCAAAACCAGTTCTCTCCAATCTGATTGATCTGTCTGTCGCTTGCAATCATCGCCCCGTAATCTCCTATCGTGCAGACGCCGTCCTTTTTTCTACTCCGACCGGCTCGACAGCGTATGCGCTTTCTAACGGAGGACCTATTGCAGACCCTGATTTGGCTTTTCTTTCCATGTCGCCGATCTGCCCGCATTCTTTGGTATCGCGGCCTTATTTGTTTTCAGATTCCTCTATCTTAAAGGCGACGCTGGGAAAAAGCAGTAAAGCACATTTGATTGTAGACGGACAACCGGTGGCTTTATTAGAAAATGGCGCCCGATTTACTATCAAAAGGAGCGCGAGTGAATTGCGGCTTCTGACGCTGGAAGATCACGCTTTTTTTGAAGTGGTACGGGAAAAATTTTTGCTGGGTATGGAAGAGGAGCAGCCTCAATGAAAAGAAAACGCCATGATAAAATCTTGGAAATTATCGTGTCAAAAACGATTTACACCCAGGAGCAGCTTCTAGCTGAATTGGAACGCGCAGGCTTTTGTGTTACACAAGCAACAGTGTCGCGGGATATCAAGGAGCTGTGCTTAATGAAAGAGCGCACTCGGGATGGAATTTGTCAATATGTCTCCAGTGCAAAAGGTGCCATTCATACGGCGGTGCAAAAAGGCGGCACAATTTTTGACCAGTCGGTGTTACAGGTGACAGCGGCTATGAATATGGTATCAATTAAATGCCGTACCGGAATGGCGAATGCAGCCTGCGCCATATTGGACGATATGAAGTGGGGAGGAGTGATAGGAACTCTGGCTGGAGACGATACTATTTTTGTTTTAATGCGTTCGGAGGAGGACGCAGCTGCATTTGCTCAGGAAATGAGACAGTATTTGGCAAAACGCAACTAACGGAAGGAGGTGAGTGCTATGCTGTCGCACTTATATATTCAAAACCTTGCTGTAATCGAAAAAGTTTCGATTGATTTTACCGAAGGAATGAATCTTTTTACCGGAGAAACAGGTGCTGGGAAATCAATTATAATAGACGCGATCAATGCTGTTTTGGGAGGGCGGTGCAGTCGCGAACTGGTGCGTCGCGGAACATCCAAAGCAATCATTGTTGCAACCTTTCAAAACCTTCCGCCTGCTGTAATGGAGATTGCCCAAAAATATGGATGGGAAATTTCAGAGAATGAATTACTGTTGCAGCGAGAGATTTTTGCAGACGGCAGAACAACTGCGCGTGTTGATGGATTGCCAACGACTGTTGCAGCTATGCGCGAACTCGGCGGCGTGTTGATTAATATACATGGGCAACATGATAATCAGATTCTGCTCTCTACGGAACGCCATATTGACATTTTAGATCGTTTTGGGGAACTGGATGAACTGTTAAAGGATTATCAGTATCAATTTCAGAAAAAAGGACGTTTGCTTCAGGAGCTGAATCAGATCAAGCAGGAACAAGAGCGAAGAGAGGCGCGTGTAGCAGAAATTCATGCCTGTATTGCAGAAATCGAGGAAGGTGATTTAGAGCCAGGCGAAGAAAAAGAACTGGAAGCGGACGCACATGCAATTAGAAATTCTGCGCTGATTGTCGAGAACTTAGAAGAAGCCTATCGGACGCTCCAAGGCTGGGAAGACAATGAAGGCGGAAACGATCAGGTTGAGAGAGCTGCGGACTGCTTGGAGGAAGCGGCAAAATATTATCATGAAATTTCAGAACCGGCAGAACGGCTTCGGGAAATCGCCTATGAATTAGCGGAACTGTCGCATACCGTATCACATTGTATGCGCTCTCTGGATTTTGATTCCAATCGACTAGACGCGATTGAGCAGAGGTTGGATGAAATTTACCAATTAAAGAAGAAGTATGGAGGCACGATTGAGGCGGTTTTAGACGCTTTGCAAAAAAACAAAGATGAACTGGCTGATATAGAATTGTATGATTCCAGGTTGAATGAACTGATGGTAGGGCGACAGGCAGCAAGCCGATTGTGCGACCGATTGGCACAGCAACTGACAGACGCGCGAAAACAAGCGGCAAATACATTTGTGCGTCTGATTTCGAAAGAATTGTTTTTTTTAGATATGGATGGCGTGCGAATGGAAGTGGAATTCACTCCTTGTGAATTGTATGGAAAAGGAAAGGAACAAATTTCCTTTTTGGCGTCCACCAATGTGGGCGAACCACCAAAACCAATTTCTAAGATTGCTTCCGGCGGAGAACTGTCTAGAATGATGCTGGCAATCAAAAATGTACTGGCGGATAAGGATGAAATACCGACTCTTATTTTTGATGAAGTGGATACCGGCGTGAGCGGTTCGGCAGCGCAAAAGATTGGACTGAAGTTAAAACAAGCGTCTGTTTATCGTCAAGTAATTTGTGTTACCCATCTTTCACAAATTGCCGCTTTGGCAGATACTCATTTTCGAATTTCTAAAAGTGTTCGGG
>CAKRVU010000129.1 GCA_934408835.1 uncultured Oscillospiraceae bacterium
CAGTTTGTTTCTTAAAATTTAATTTGCTACATCAAGTAGGCTTTTTTTGTACTGTCTGTACAACTTGGGTCAGTTCACTTTGCCGGGGGATACTTATTTTTATACATGTATTTGTTAAACTTTGTTCTTGGTTTTTGTGCATATTTTATGTCAAAAGCTATCATACGGTTTTACCATATGTGAAATATTCTCAAATAACCAAAAAAATTACTGAAAATAAGAAAAAAACGTTGAATTCACACAATGAGCGCATTATAATAATGTTGAAAAATAGTAAAAGAAGGTGATTTTTATCGATCCACTTTATATTTTATCATCGTAAGAAAGCAAATGATACCTGTGCAATTTCAATTGATTAAATTTACCTCTTTGATTTATAGTGCTTGTAATGAAACACCTTGCTAAAGGGATCTTTTTTAGAAGTTTTTTACTTTGCTACTATGATCACTTGTCTCTCTGCAGATTGTATAAGATATACATTACACTTTGCCTGTTTTTTCTTTGCACAGATGCCGTTTGAACTTTCAAACATCCGCTTTATCCGAATCTATCTGTAAGTTTGCAAAAGGAGTTTTGTCTGTCATGATCAATATTTTTCAACCCACCTTAAAACAAGAAGAACTACATGCTATCGATCGCGTGTTTCAATCCAACTGGATTGGTAGGGGTTCTGAAACAACCTCTTTTGAAACAGAATTTGCAACGCACCTTGGCGTCGCTACTTCCCGTTCCTCTTTTGTAAAAACCGTATCTTGTTGCAGCGCCGGTCTGTTTCACACTATGAAATTATTAGACATCCAACCTGGAGATGAACTAATTTTGCCGAGCATCCATTTTGTCGCCGCAGCGAATGCCATCTTAGATTGCGGAGCAGTTCCTGTATTTTGCGATGTGGATTCCAGAACGTTAAATGCTACCGCCTCATCAATAGAAGAAAAGATAACAAAAAAAACAAAAGCTATTTTGATTCTCCATTATGGAGGCTACCCCTGCGATATGGACGCCATTTGCAAATTGGCTCAGACATATCAGTTAAAATTAGTTGAAGATTCCGCTTGTAGTGTAGCTTCGCAATATCACGGAATCGCATGCGGCACATTTGGAGATATTGGCATTTGGTCGTTTGATGCTATGAAAATTTTGGTGTGCGGAGACGGCGGCATGATGCACTTCAAAGATCAAGAATTGGCAGAAAAATTTGAAAAATTAAGTTATCTGGGGTTATGTTCAAAAAGTGGTTTTGAAAGCACAATTGATAAAAAGTGGTGGGCTTTCGATGTCTCTTGCTATGGACGACGGGATATTATGAATGACATCTCCTCCGCAATCGGGCGGGAGCAGCTGAAAAAACTTCCAGGTTTCATACAGAAGCGCCGTAATATCAGCAAAATTTATGACCGAGAGCTTGCTAAACTGAAATGGCTGACCCTTCCCCCTTCCATTCCAGAGGATTGCAAATCCAGTTATTATTTTTATTGGGTACAGTTAAAAAATCAGGATTTACGTGATCAAATGGCCAAATATTTGAAAGAACATCAAATTTATACAACGTTTCGATATTATCCGCTGCATTGGGTGAAATTTTATCACATGGATCAGATCCAACTTAAAAATGCAGAACAGGCTGCACAAACCACACTCTGTCTACCCATACATCAATCTTTAACGGAAAAAGAGCTTACATACATCATAGACGTCATTTGCAACTTCGGAAAGGAGAACAATCTGTGATCTATGTCTTTGTTTTCCTGGGCGAATTTGGATATGAATTGTTTAATTGGCAAGGAGTCATCCGCAAATTTTCCAACGCAATTTCAAAAGAAGACCGAATCGTCTGCTGCAGTCGTGCCAATTTATACCCGCTTTATGAAACTGCGGATATTTACATTGATATTTCTGATCACCCTCTTTTTCAACAAAGTGTTGCCTGCGGTTATGTTGGAATGGCACCGCAAACAAATATGGCAGCCTTCCCCTCAGGAAGCCGGGATTATAACATAAAAAGACCGATTCAAGATTTCTATTATTCTTATAATACTCCAAACGACCTGAAATTCGATTCGGAGCTGAAAGCAGAACTCAAAAAAGATATTAGTCATCAACTGTCGTCCGTTTATCAATTGGATACTTCCTCTGTCAAATTCGTTTTCAGTTCAGAACGCCATGAAATGAACGGATGTCTGTTTGGATGCGATCGCAGGACGTTCCAAATCGGCATGAAGGAAGGTGATATTTATGAAAATCTGAATTTAAACAACAATCAATTTCAAAAAATTTTACCGGATCCCTCTGTTGCAAAACTGGTAAAGAAAAAATGTGGGATTGTCGGCAGCGATTATATTCTCGTTCAAATGGCAGAACGAAATATCGTACGGCGAAGTCGCGATAGGTGTCTTCAAAAAAATGAACTTCTACAGAAAATAGCCAAAAAAATTCCTCTTGTTTTATTAAATTTTTCTACAGGACGAAATTTAGACAGTTATTCCCAATTTGATCAAATTCCGAATTGTCATCATTATCACTGCAGCTCCTTTGTGGAACAAGCATATTTGATTCACGCCTCCAAGATATGTCTGTTTTTTACCGAAGGCGACTTCAGAAGCCATATGTATGTCCCGCCATTTTTAGGAAAGGACGTGCTTGCAGTGGCTCCAAGAAGCGTTTATCAATTAAAAACCTCTCCCATTGACTTTTGGAATGACAATGTATTTCAATTTGGCGGTCAGATTATTCCATTTTGTAGTGAAGACGTCGTTTCCGATCCGTCTATCATTTGGAACAAATTTCTAAAAATTACTGAACAGAACCGGAACAAATCGCTCCTATCAAAAATGAGAACCTAACCGGCAGATAAGAACGTGTCTGATAAACCTGATTTTGGCGAACTTCTGATGAGAGGAAGATAAACCGTGATGATTGTTATAGTATTGTAGTTTTTGGTGTTATCATGTTAGCGTAGGTAGTCCAGAAAATCTGTTTCAAAATCCATCCTTGTGGGAAATGCAAAAACCTTGCCGCATAGATTCAAGCTCTTTTTGCGAAATTATTGTCAATAAATCTAACCATAGTTGAAAACGCACCGGATTCCTTCCACCATTCTTGGCTTTGGAATCCGGTGCGTTTGCTTGAATGATACTACTATTTTTTGGGGCGTTCTTTTTCCGTTGAGGCCTCCGGTGCAGTTCGCAGCTCCTGGCGGATTTCTCGAAAATGTTTCGGCACTTCGGAAAGATCCATTTTTTGCGGCACCTCGACGGTGCCTGCCGCTTTTGCTGTTTCATAGTACCAGCATTTATAATCCACCATGTCTATGGCATGCTGCAATTCTTCCATCTGCTGCTTCAACACTTCCTGCTGATGGCGGAACATGGCAAGGCGCAGATCAATGGTATCGTCGCCTTGCAGCGCCATTTCAATATACTGCCGAATATTTTTGATGGACATTCCGGCTTTTTTCATGCAGCCAATCACTTGTAGCCATTCAATATCTGATTCCTGAAACATACGAATGCCGCCGGAAGAACGTTCTACAAAAGGAAGCAATCCTTCTTTATCGTAATAGCGCAAAGTGGATGCCGTAACACCCAGCAACTTTGCCATTTCTCCCACCGTGTAAATCATTCCTTATTTCCTCCCGAAAAAAAATCAAAAAATATGAAAAAGCCTCTTGACTTAAAGTTAACTTTAAGTTGTATAATAAGCACGAAGTTTAAAAACATTATACAGCCTACCTATTGTTCTGTCAATGTTTTAAGGAGGAATATTGCAAATGAATCGACCTTACATCTTCTGCCACATGACAACCGCGCTGGACGGCAAGATTATGGGCAGCTACATGGAAACGCCACAGGGAACTGCGGCAGGTGATGTGTTTTATGACATCGCCTTTGGAAAAGAATCGTTTTACAAACATCAAGGCTGGCTGTCCGGCAGAGTAACAACAGATGATAATTTCACCTTCTACAAAAAACCCGATCTGGATGAGAACGCACCGTCTGTCCCGGAAGGCGATTTCATCGCACAGCCGGACTTCGGAATGTTCTATGTCTCTGTTGACCCCCACGGAAAGCTGGGCTGGGAAAGCAGTACGCTCCACTACGGTGATACTGCAGCGCATGTAATCGAAGTTCTGACCGGTCAAGTCAGCAATGCCTATAAAGCCTTTTTGCGAAGGTTGGACATTTCTTATGTCGTTGCGGGCAAAACAAAACTGGACTATGCTCTGGCTCTCTCCAAGCTGAAAGAGAAATTCCATATTGAAACTCTAATGCTGGGCGGTGGCGGCGTGCTGAACTGGTCGTTCCTGCAAGCGGGGATGTGTGATGAAG
>CAKRVU010000130.1 GCA_934408835.1 uncultured Oscillospiraceae bacterium
GGTCAGCGCCGATCACAGTGACTTGGTCTTATATCTGGAATCTCTGATTTATAAGGGCGCTTACAACGAAATGTTATTTTATCTGGAGGATATGGACGATTACCTCCTTGTCCATTCGGAAAACGAAGAACAGGTCGGAACTGACTTGGGATTAAAATTCGATTTTGATCGCGTCCAAATCACCCCCGACGAGGAGACTTTGTCATGAAAAATTCAAAGTTTAAATTTCTCCCTTATGGCGCTTGGATTGCCGCCTTTACCATTCTACCGCTCCTTTTGCTCATATATTATGCTTTCACTAATCCGTCCGGTCAATTCACGCTGGATAACATTCTTCGAATGGGCGGCTACCTGGATGTTCTGCTCCGGTCGCTTTTTTTGGCGGCTATCGCTACATTTTTTTGTCTGCTAATCGGATACCCCTTCGCCTATTTTATGTCGCGTATGTCGCCCAAAAATCAGAAAACAATCCTTCTGGTCATTATGATCCCCATGTGGACCAGTCTGCTGCTTCGCACTTACGCTTGGATGACCCTTTTGGAAAACAACGGCTTGATTAACAAGCTTCTGGGTCTAATTGGGATCGGTCCTTTTCGAATGATTAATACCTCCGGCGCTGTTGTGCTGGGTATGGTATACGATTTTCTACCTTTTATGATTTTACCTATTTATACCAGTATGATACGAATTGACCGCTCCTTGCTGGAAGCGGCCTCTGATTTGAGCGCCAGCAACTTTCAAATACTTCGCCGCGTCATACTTCCTCTCAGTCTGTCTGGAATCCTGTCGGGGATTACAATGGTGTTTGTTCCAGCCGCAAGCACCTTTGTGATTTCACGCTTGCTGGGAGGCGGCACCAATCTGTTGATCGGAGACTTGATCGAAAGTCAGTTTGTCGGTAATATTTATAATCCTTATTTCGGTTCCGCCCTGTCCCTGCTTCTAATGGTTGTCATCTTGCTAATCATGGCGGTAACCCGTCACTTTGAAAAACAAGAGGAGGAAATGCTAACATGACCACGCTGAAAAAACTCCTCCCCAAATTGTATATGGGATTGCTTCTGTTGTTTTTATACGCTCCCATCTTCGTTGTCATTCTTTTCTCTTTTAATACAACAAAATCGCGCACTGTATTCGAAGGGTTTACCCTCCAGTGGTACGCCGAGCTTTTCCATGATGATCTGATTATGCAATCTTTTCAAAACTCGCTCGTCTTGGCTCTCTGTTCCTCCGTTTTAGCCACTGTTATCGGCGTTGCCGCCGCACTGTATATTGCAAAAATGAAACGATTCGGTCGTTCTGTCGTCATGAATTTGACCTATCTGCCTATTGTCAATTCAGAGGTGGTAACTGGCGTCTCTCTCATGCTTTTGTTTGTCTTTATCGTCAATATCATCGGCGGAAATCTGGGATTTATCACCGTCTTGATTGCACATACTACGTTTAATCTCCCCTATGTCATCTTAAATATTCTGCCCAAATTGCGGCAGACTGACCCGCATTTGCTGGACGCTGCGCTCGATCTCGGCTGTACGCAAACCCGAGCATTTTTTAAGGTAATCCTTCCGCAAATTATGCCCGCTATCCTTTCTGCGTTCATTATGGCCTTTTCCCTCTCGTTCGATGATTTCGCCATCAGCTACTTTACTACCGGAAGCTCTTTTCAAACTCTGCCGGTCACCATCTATTCTATGACGCGAAAGCGAATTACTCCTAAAATCAACGCACTGTTTACCATCATCTTTCTGTTAGTGCTTCTCACGCTGATTATCATCAACCTGAAGGATCATCGATCAACCAAAAAAGGAGGCCGTTTATGAAACGATTTCTGTCCGCCGTCATCCCCTCGCTCATCCTGATTGCCAGCTTGTTTTCAGGGTGCAGCAAACAGGTTTCAGAGGCGGGTGAACTGCGCATATTCAACTGGGGCGAGTATATCTCAGACGGAACAGACGGTTCTATGGATGTGATTGAAGAGTTTGAAAAGGAAACCGGAATCACCGTCACAGCCTATGATACCTATGATTCTAATGAGCAGATGTATGCAAAACTCAAAAGTGGATCCGCCGATTACGATATTATTTTCCCTTCCGACTATATGATTTCCCGTCTAATTGAAGAAGATATGATTCAACCCATTCAAACCGATCAGCTGCAAAACTATTCGCAGGTAATGCCTGAATATACCGGCAGCGTCCGCGGATATGACCCAACTGACCAATATTCCGTTCCGTATACCTGGGGGACAGTCGGAATCATTTACAACCGTCCGATGGTGGAGGAAATAACTGGAGTCCCGGCTCAAGAAGCAATTACCGGATGGGACGCTTTTTGGGATCCCCTCTTTGCGGACAACATGTTTATGTTTATCAATTCCAGGGACTCGTTTGGGATCGCCGAAAAGCTCCTTGGTTTTTCGGTAAACGAAACCGATCCGTCCAAGCTAAATCAAACAGCCGATCTGCTGCGAGCGCAAAAGCCTATGGTGCAAGCTTACCTGATGGACGAAATGTTTGACAAAATGGAAAACGGGGAAGCCGCGCTCTCCCCCGCTTATTCCGGTGACATTGTCTCTATGATGAGTGAAAACAGCGACTTAGGCTATTGTTTTCCCAAAGAAGGAACCAACCTGTTTGTGGATGGAGTCTGCATAACCAAAGATGCCAAGAACGTTGAAAATGCACAAAAATTTATTGATTTTCTCTGCCGTCCAGATGTGGCGCTTGCCAACGCGGAATTTATTCAGTACTCCACCCCCATCGCAGGTGCTTACGCGGCGCTTGATCAAACTCTTCGGGACAATCCAATTGCCTATCCTTCACCGGATCAGCTGGCAAATTGTGAAACTTATATCGCATTGCCAACTGAAATCACGGAACAGATGGAAAACCTGTGGATTGATATTCGAAAATAAGCTTTGATTATAAAGCAGCCTGTTTGGTCAACAACACCTCACGAATTTTATCCATCCGATAAAACTTGACTTCCCCGTTTTGTTCCCGGCAGGCAATATAAAGCCATCCGTTCTCAGAAACCAGATTCTGTGGGGATACTAACTCCCACCCTACACGTCGTTTTTGTGGCGTGGAGTGCGCGGCAGTATCGCACCGAATCAATACCTTTCGGTTTAACTCCAAAGCCTTTGTGATAATACCGAAAATCTTGGAAAATTGTTCCATCCCGGGATACTGTTTTTGATAACGTACAACAAATGAAAGGGGGAAATCAAAATAGCGCCCGGCATATCGCCGCAGCTTTTCTGTTATCTCCCTGCATTGCTTGTTTGTAATATGTCTTGAAACCAGCAATCCGCTGATTAATAACTCTATCTCCTGTTTATTGAACGTCCGCTTTGAAAGGTAGTACCCCTTGGCGTCCTGAATGTCATATCCAAAATCGCGGAGAGCATTTAAGTTTCTTGATACTGCTTTTCGCTCGCAGAATAATCCATAGTCCCGTTTTAATATTTCTATAATTTCTTTTTGATACAAATGATGTTCCTCATCAGTATACTCTTTTAAAATATTTAAAATACATATATTTAACATCTTTTTCGATAATTCTCTTTGCAACATGATTGGACTCCTCCCAATATATAGTAGGCTATCCATCCGTTCCGTTCTAGTTATTTTACTATGTAGGGGAAAAAGTGTCAAATGATTGAAACACTAATACACCACTCCTTTTCTCAGGGGTGGTTTTACTATTATTCTACAAATATTGTTCTTTGTCTCTTTTAATTCGTCTGTATCAATAATTCCCTTTTCTAATACAAAAAAACAGGGGAATTCTTTCCCCTGTCACTCAAAAATGTCCCGTTTTAAGCTCTCCTTGGTTTTCGGATATACCACCAATTGATTATTACAATCGCAAGTAGCAAGAAAAATATCCTCAACAGAAGGCGCCTTTTGTTTTTTCAATTCGTTGAACAACCATGTTTTGTCATTCCCGGTAAATTTCAAATTGTCTGGCAGCAAAATACCGTCTACAATTAAATTTGTCACCAGCTTATCCTGCTGCGGCTGCATCGAAAAGTCTTGTGGCGTTGCCGGACGCTGTTCTGCCATCGGCAAAAAACTGAGCTTCCCATTTGGTTCCATCAATACAGTCTGCACCTGCTGTAAATCAAAATACCCCTTTGTTCGGCATTCTGTCAGAAATTCGCCAATATCCATTCTCGCATGAAGCAAATTTTTCTAATATAGAATCTGATAATAAATTAACAACAGATGACACAAAGGGGGAAAACCAATGAAAAGTTTGAATTCCTTTGCAGATCACGCGCCAAAGCGAGAGTGGCTTGTATCGTTCTTT
>CAKRVU010000131.1 GCA_934408835.1 uncultured Oscillospiraceae bacterium
GTACGGCGTACTGTAACCGGGATGCCCGCAGACTCCAGCACCGCGGAAAAACTTTGAATCCGCTGAACAGAGAAAGGGGTATATGCCCGTTCCGGAATCGGATTCACAGGAATCAGATTGACATGACAGGAAAAATTCCGCAACCTTTGAGAAAGCTCAGTAGCCTGCAGCAGGGAATCGTTCACACCCGCAATACAGGCATATTCAAATGTAATTCGCCGATGGGTTTGCTTGACATAATAACGGCACGCCTCCAAAAGTTGAGCCATTGGATAACGCCGGTTAATTGGCATAATTTGACTGCGCAGAGGGTCGTTTGGCGCATGCAGGGAAATAGCAAGGGTAACAGGTAATTTGCAATCTGCCAGCCGATATATTTGTTCTGCCAGTCCGCAGGTAGAAACAGTAATATGGCGAAGACTGAGCTTACGACCGGCAGGATCCGAGATCAACTGCAAAAATCGCACCAGCTCCTCAAAATTATCCAGCGGTTCCCCAATGCCCATCACAACAATATGAGAAATCGGTTCTCCCTGATCGAGTTCAGTCTGATAGATCTGATCAAGCATTTCAGAAGCGGTCAGACGACGTATCAATCCCGCCTGAGTGGAAGCGCAGAAACTGCATCCCATGTGACACCCCACTTCAGAGGAGATACAAACGGAGTTTCCAAAACGATATCGCATAAATACCGTCTCAATTTTTTCCCCATCGTTCAGCATGTATAGATATTTTACCGTATCATCCTGTGAAGATACAAGCTTTTTTTGAATTCTAATCTGATTGAGATAAAACTGTTCCTGTAATACGGAAATTAACTGCGCTGGAAGGTTTGTCATTTCCGAGAAATCCGATATCTTCTTTTGATGAATCCAACGGAAGATCTGCTCTGCACGATAAGAGGGCGCATGATGCTTCTCCACCCAGTCCATCCATTCCCCAAAATACAGCGATTTGGCGTCACGTTTCATTTATCCATCACCTCTTTCGAAAGACAGCAAAAAAGAATCCATCACAGGAAATTTGGCGCGACAAAAATGTAACGCTATTTTCCTCAACCGGAAACCACGAACGTAATATCGCAGGAGGACTTTGCGGAAGTAAAGAAGGGAACTGGTCTTCAAGCCAAGCAACCACCTCTTCATTTTCCTCACGCCGAAGGGTACAGGTAGAATAAACGAGATAACCGCCCGGTTTGACTGCGGAAACTGCATTAGAAACAATCTGTTTTTGCAGTTTTGGAAGAGAAAGAATACTTTCTTTCGGTTTATATTTGATCTCAGGTTTCCGCCGAATTACGCCAAATCCGGAACATGGAACATCGCAAAGAACAAGATCAAACATACCATCCGGAAGGGATATGGAAGCATCATTACAAAGGAGCGTCATATTGGTAAGCCGCAACCGCAACATTCCTTCCCGAATCAGAGAAATACGGGAATCAGTTAAATCGCATGAGGCAATTTCTCCCTCTATTTCCTCGGCAACAGTAAAACTTTTCCCGCCCGGCGCAGCGCAAAGATCCAATACTGTATGCGGATGATAGGCTGAAATGGCCTGCGCCGCCAATTGAGAAGAAATATCCTGTATATGATAAAGTCCCTGTTCAAACGCCTTAGTCGCCGTGGGATTGCCCCCTTGCAACGCCAAACAGTTTTCTACTGGGGTCGTTAAAACTGAACACCCCTCCTCCTGCAACAGCGTCATCAATCGCTTTGCTGTCACCTGTTTGGAGTTTACACGAAGATAAACCGGCGGTCGCTGTAACTGTTCCTGAAGCAGATGTTCTGTCTGGTTTACCCCATAATCGCGCAAAAAATTTTTAACAAGCCATTTGGGACAGGAATAGACGATGGATAAATGTGACAAAAGATTTTGCTCGCGGCTCGGATATTCGACCTTCCGGTCGTTGCGTAGAAGGGAGCGGAGTAGCGCGTTGACAAACCCCGTCGCTTTCTCAGCTCCCGAACGCTTGCATAACAAAACCGTTTCATTGACTGCCGCAAAAGCGTCAACATGAGAAAACAGAATCTGATAAAATCCAAGTCGCAGTATCTGACGAACCGTAGGTTGAAGCCGTTCCAATGGTCGATGACTATATTGCCGAATTGCGTAATCCAGTGTCAGTTTTCGTTCCAATGTTCCGTAAAATAACGATATGGCAAAATCACGATCTCGTTCTGACAAAGCAATACCGTCAAACAATTGTTTTACCACTAAGTTGGAGTAGGCCTGTTCCTCCTCCACTCGACAAAGAGCCCGTAACGCTACCTCTCTTGCAGTTTTCATCACCGATCATTCCTTCGAGCAATAAAAATCAACCGCAACAATTGTGCAATTGACATAATCAACGCGGCAACATACGTCATTGCAGCCGCAGAAAGAACCCGCTTTGCGCCGCCCAATTCTTCTGCCGAAAGGTACTGAGAAGCCTCCAGCGTTTTCAGAGCGCGGCTGCTTGCATTAAATTCAACCGGCAATGTTACAAGCTGAAAAACGGCGACCAGCGCAAACAATCCTATTCCCAACAGAACCAAAGACGGAATGGAAAACAGCAGACCGAGGAAAAACAACGGTATCGACAAAGTGGAGCCTATATTAGTAATCGGTATGATCGCACCTCGGATTTTCATGGGAGTGTAGCTCTGCGCATATTGCACCGCATGTCCGCATTCATGTGCCGCCACGCCAACCGCAGCGACCGAACCGCTTCCGTAAACACTGTCTGAAAGGCGAACCACATTGGTTCTGGGATCAAAATGATCCGTTAAATTTCCTGCAATATGTTCGATTTTTACATGCTGCAATCCGTTTTGATCCAAAATCATTCGCGCCGCCATCGCCCCCGTCAAACCTTTTTGATTATACACTTTTCCGTACTTCGCATAAGTGCCTTTTACTTTTGCCTGCGCATAAAGGGACAACAATAACGCCGGCAATATAAAAATCAAATAACTGTAAATATTGCTAAAAAAGTAATACATCTTTTCCTACCTCCTCAAGCAAACGAATCGCCTTTTTTCATTCTGTGCCCATTGATAAAATCGGAAGCCGACGTTCGTTTGGCGCCTGCCAACTGTAATTCGAGCAGCTCGACCGCACCGTCACGACAGCCGATAATCAGGCGGCGATCATCCAACAAGATTCCAGCAGGACCAAAACAGTCTGGAACCAAACGACTTCGAAAAATTTTGCACTGTTTCCCATGAAAAGGAGCGACCGCCCCAGGCCATTCACAAAGCCCCCGAATTTGATTGTGCACTTCCTGTGCCGGCTTGTTAAAAGAAAGAGGACTCTCCTCTTTCGTGAGAACAGAAGCATAGCTGCTTTCTTCCTCCCGCTGCGGAATTCGCGGCGCTGTTCCTTGATCAATTGCCTGCAAAGTTTTCATTAACAAAGATGCGCCGATTGGAGCCAGACGTAAGAACAGCTCTGACGATGTCTCGTTTTCACCGATAGCCGTCTCCTCTTGGTAAATCATATCCCCTGTATCCAGTCCTTCCGCCAGATACATTGTTGTAATTCCTGTGACTGCGTCACCATTTAATACACTTCTTTGAATGGGAGCTGCCCCCCTATATTTTGGCAACAGAGAGCCGTGCACATTCACAGCTCCCTTTGGCGGAATCTGCAATAGCTCCTTCGGCAACAGCTTGCCGTATGCGACAACAACGATGACATCCGGGGCAAGCTCTTCTAATTGATTGATCACTTCCGGATTTCGCAACGTTTCCGGTTGATAGACCGGAATCTTCCGTTCCTCCGCCACCTGTTTGACCGCAGATGGTGTCATCCGCCGTTTCCTCCCCGTTGGTCGATCCGGCTGCGTATAAACCGCCAATATTTGGTGTTCGCTGTCTGCCAGCAGACGGAGTGATGTTGCCGCAAATTCCGGCGTTCCCATAAATATAAGCTTCATTTTTTATCCCTCTATCATTCTGCTGACCAAATCCAGAAAGACAACTCCGTGCAAATGATCAATCTCATGGCAAAAAGCCCGTGCCAGCAGTTCTCTACCCTCTACAAAAAAAGGCTTCCCATGACGATCGTATGCCTTTACCTTGACATACATTGGTCGGCAAACGATTCCAAATTGATTCGGATAAGAAAGGCAACCTTCCGAACCTTCTTGCTTTCCGCTCGTTTCAATGATCTGAGGATTTACAAGCTCAATAACACCCTCTCCTACATCTACTACTGCCACCTGCCGCAATATGCCAACCTGCGGGGCGGCAAGACCGACTCCCTCAGCGTCATGCATGGTC
>CAKRVU010000132.1 GCA_934408835.1 uncultured Oscillospiraceae bacterium
CGGTAGTCGGCGTACAAAAGCGAGTATCAGAAGCAATCCACCTCGGATTTACAAAGATTGTGCTTCCGCGCAGCAGCGTGCAGTCTGTGGGAAATATGTTATCAAATGACGTAGAACTAATACCGGTAACAGGGATCCGCCAGGCTATTTCCATCGTATTCGGGGAAGGCTAAAAAAGCTTGGATAGATCAAAGGTTCGGTAATAGAGCAATGAATCTTACCAAATAGAATTATAAAAACAGAGCTTACTTAAAAATAGAAAGGAAGGAAATTGGATTGGACGCGCTGATAACCTTTGGGCAGATGATACTAGGAGTTTTTCAATCATTTCGATTATCTGATTTGATTGATATTCTAATCATTGCTTTTTTGGTCTACAAAGTGATACAGATGGTGAAGGAAACCCAATCTGCACAACTGATTAAAGGAATTTTACTGCTGGTGGTAGTAGCAATTCTGTCCACAATATTAAACCTCCGTACATTAAACCTGATTTTAAGCAATATTTTCAGTTGGGGACTTCTTGCAATCATTGTCATGTTTCAACCGGAATTGCGAAAGATGCTTGAGCGAGTAGGACGGACGCGCGTCAGCAAAAAGTTCAACTTGTTCAGCACTACAACAGAAGAAGAACAGCTGGCTAAAAACTGGAATCGTACTATTCAACGCGTCGCCACTGCATGTGAGTCATTATCCAGAACCAAGACAGGCGCGCTTTTGGTGTTTGAACGGCAGGCGCGCCTAGGGGAGCAGATTGACACCGGGGTTGAATTAAATGCCGATGTGAGCGAGGAACTCCTAGGAAACATCTTTTTCAAAAACTCGCCGCTGCATGACGGCGCCGTTATTTTGCGGGACGCTCGAATTTTAGCCGCCGGCTGTTTTTTGCCGAAGCCACAAAAAGAAGAACGAATTGCACGGAATCTAGGCTCCAGACATCGCGCAGCCATTGGAATGAGTGAAAATTCCGACGCACTGGTACTGGTTGTTTCAGAAGAAACCGGTTGTATTTCAATTGCAGAAAACGGACGATTAACCCGTCGGTTAAACCGGACAGCGCTGGTAGAATATTTGACAGAGGGTCTAATCCCCAAACAACCGGCAGAGACGCAAAAAAAGAAATTTCGGAGGAAAAAGGAAGAATGAGAAGGCCAAGCTTTTCAAAATGTCTGGAGAGTAAGCGTTTTATGATTGTGCTGTCTCTTGTAATTGCAGTGGCGGCATGGTTTGTAACAGTTGTCTGGTTCGACCCGGAGGCAACGGTGGTCATCGACAATGTGCCAATTACTATCAACATGGACAACACTCAGGCACAGCAGCTGGGACTAGCGATCACTAAAATTGAGCCGGAAACAGTAAGCCTTACCCTTTCCGGAAAGCGGTATAAAATCGGAACATTAAGCGCAGATGATTTTACAGTAACAGCGTCGGCAGCAAACGTTACATCAGCGGACACCTATGAGCTTACATTAATCGCAACACAAAATGTGTTGGACAACGATTACCAAATTGCACAGGTAAGCCCCAATCAATGTACCGTCACCTTTGACGCCATTTCCAGTAAGAATATTACACTATCAGCCTCTGCGCCAAATATTTCAGTAGGCTCTGATTATATTTTAGAAACGCCGGTGGCACAACCGGAAACACTGGAAGTGGAAGGTCCCGAACAAAGCATCCAGCAGCTTTCCAGCATTGTGTTAGTCAATGATACATCCACAACGTTGGCGAACAGTAAAACATTAGACGCAACCCCCGTATTTTATGCAGAAGACGGAACTGAAATGGATCCATCACTCTTTTCCTATAACCCAGATATCAAGTTCAAAATTACCATACCGGTTTATAAGCAAAAAACGGTACCGCTTACTTTCAAGTATAAAAATGCCCCATCCGCTCTGGACACGACAAAGCTGCAATATACTATCAGTCCATCGGAAATCACAGTAGCCGGCGCAACGGACGCAGTGGATAACCTGACTGAAATCAACTTGGGTTATATTGATTTTCGATCCCTAGATTTGGGCAAGTCGTTTGATTTTTCAATTCCCATTCCATCTGGATTTAAGCAGATGGATAACGTTGACCATGCAACTGTAAACTTTGACTCCTCCAATTGGGATTCCAAGCTGTTCTCAGTCAATGATATTCGGACAGTAAACCAACCGGCCGGATATTCGGTCTCTGTCGATACCACCGTCATTTCAAACGTTAAAGTTGTGGGTATGGCCAGTGATGTAGCGGAACTTACAGGACACGATATGGTTGTAACGATCGACTTTACCAATCAAACTCTCCGGGAAGGCAAACAGACCATTCCGGTTGCCATTGATATCGTTTCTAAGGACGGCGTATGGGCTGTAGGCAACTATACCTGCGTGGTAACCGTGTCAAAAATCTAAAAAACCTCTCCTTAATTCAAAATATAATACTGAACTTCAATACCCACCTTTGTCCTCGGCGGTTCGACAAACGGCTGGTTAGAATGGAAAACAAACGATGGCAAAACACTTGACTTTCTCCTCTTTTTGTGCTATGATAATTTTGTTTGGAAAAGTGCGCCAAATTTCTTCCCTGCACAGCCAACATTTATATGAATCAGGAGGGAGCATTATGCTGTTAATGAACTACGTCGATATTCTCAACAATAAACCTGTTGCTACAGCGGTAATACCGATCACTACAGCCATGTCCGTCGCCTCCCATGCAAATTTAGCAGATGACTCGCAACTAATTTGCGTGTTGTTTGGTTTTTTGTGTATTTGTTCGGGGAGGTGAAGATAATGACGTAATTTAACTTCACTGGTGCAAGTCGTTGGCAACCCCTTCAATTGGCGCAAAAACTCGTACGTTGTGTTCCCAACCGGAATACCAAATCTTTTTGATATTTTAACAAGGAGGTTTATAAAATGAAAATGACCAAAAAGGCCCTCGCGACGACAATTGCCGTTTCAATCGCTGCAACAGCGTTGCCGGCAGTCGCCACGGTGAGCAACCTTTCAAACACCTTAACGCCCAGCAACTCCGCCGATGCAAACAACACTGCATCCCAAACTGACCCTACAGCAACACTGGAAACCGACATGCAAACCGCTACTTTAGCAACTACTGTACAAGCAGAACCATCTCCGGAAAGTATGTTTATTACAGAAGATGTAGACGGTGGCGTTGCCATCACCGGCTTCAATATCGCCGAGGGTAAAACTGCCAATGTTATCGTCCCGGAGTCAATCAATGGCAAAAAAGTCGTGTCGTTCAAAAACACCAACAATCAGAAATGCATGAAGGGCGCAGATCGGGTTACTTCCCTCGATACATCCAAATGCCCCTCTATTTCCATTGGATTCTACGCTTTTTATAACTGTACCGGTCTTACCTCAGTCAACCTGTCCAGCTACACTTTTATTGGAGAATCTGTCTTTTATAACTGTACTAATCTTACCTCAATCAACATATCTGGCTGCGCTTCCATTGGAAACTACGCATTTTATGAATGCTCCGGCATCACTGGTTCTATCAATCTGTCCAGCTGCACCTCCATTGGAGCCTTCGCTTTTAATAGCTGCACCGGGCTTACTTCTGTTGACCTGTCCAGCTGCACCTCCATTGGAACCTTCGCTTTTTATGGCTGCCCCAATCTAATTCCTGTCATTTCTACCAAAACAAAAACAGTAGGAGAAAATGCATTTAATACCTGCCCATATGTCACCATCCAAGCAAACAACAAAAATGCACTTGCAAGTTACTGCTCCGGCATTGCCGACAGTGGCGACTTGATAGGTCTTTCTTCCGTCAAAAAATTGGCTTCCATCCCCGGCGTTACCAATCAGATTCCAGCTGGTCTCTCCTATGACCTCACCGGTAACATACCAGATAATAACGCTACCTATTACCTAACCGCTTCGCAGAACTCGGATTATACCGCACAGGATGGTTATGTTGCTACTAATGCATACGATATCGCGCTCAAAGGTGCCAAAAACGGCGAGTCCGCAGTCAGCACCATGTCTGGAACCGTCCCAATCAGTATCACAACCAGTGAATATCACTCCGCTACAAGCTATTACTTAGATGTGGACGGTACGCTCAGCGAAAACGCTATCACCCCAACCCAAAATGATGATGGTACCTATACTTTTACAGAAAACATTGCGTTAGGCGAATCCGGTTCCACCGTTGCCCTGGTATATCGTAACATTCAAGTGGAAGGGATTACGATTACAACCGATTCCGATACCGTTCC
>CAKRVU010000133.1 GCA_934408835.1 uncultured Oscillospiraceae bacterium
ATATAACAGCTTTCGGTGCGACGGCTTAAATCCATCGATTTCCGGTAAAGCACGTGAGAGGATGACGCTCATAGCGTATGGCATATAATTTTTTTCAAGCGTTTCGGTAATCGGCTGCTGCTCAACGATTCCCGCACCCTCGATGTATGCCCCATCCATCGAAACCTGTTTTTGATTGCCTGTCCCTTTTTTTGCCATTCTGATTCTCCCTGCGGTTTGTTTTTCGGTTGCAAAGACTGCCGCTGTCCAAACAGCTAACGACAGTAAAAGCCGTCTTCCATCGCAAAGACAGCTTCAGCCTGTTTTTTCGTATTTCTCTTTCCTAAGACACATCCGCCTGATCGAGATAATCCGCTCCGAATT
Source organism: uncultured Oscillospiraceae bacterium (assembly GCA_934408835.1). Classification (GTDB taxonomy): domain Bacteria; phylum Bacillota; class Clostridia; order Oscillospirales; family Ruminococcaceae; genus CAKRVU01. The sequence goes on from CAKRVU010000133.1 coordinate 364, forward strand.
CGGCGATAAATTCCTTTCGGCCTTGCAAATTATCCCCAAGCATCAGGTCAAACATGGCGGAAGTCTCGGCGGCGTCAGTCGGCGTCACCTGAATCAGCCGTCTAGTGTCCGGACACATGGTGGTAAGCCACATCATGTCCGGCTCGTTTTCGCCCAAGCCTTTTGACCGATTGAGGGTGTACTTCTGCCTGTTCTCTTCAAGCTCTTTCAAAATCTGAGTCTTTTCCTGTTCGTTATATGCAAAGTATGTTTTTTTGCCGGTAATTATCTCAAACAGCGGAGACTGCGCAATGTACACCAGACCCTCTTCAATCAACGTTGGAGTCAGCCGATACAGCATGGTAAGAATCAACGTGCGAATCTGAAAGCCATCCACGTCCGCGTCGGTGCAAATTACCACCTTGCTCCAGCGCAACCCCGAAAGATCAAAATTGGAAAGTTCCTTGTTGGCGCGGCTCTTGACCTCAACGCCACAGCCCAGCACTTTGATGATATCGCGGATGATATCATTTTTAAAAATTTTATCATAATCCGCCTTCAGGCAATTGAGGATCTTTCCGCGCACCGGTATAATCGCCTGAAAGTTAGCGTCACGCCCCAGCTTGCAAGCGCCCAGGGCGGAGTCGCCCTCTACAATGTACAATTCCCGCACCGAAACATCTCGGCTCCGGCAATCGACGAATTTTTGTACCCGATTGACAACGTCCAGACTACCCGAAAGTGTTTTCTTCAAGTTTAAACGCGTCTTTTCCGCCTTTTCGCGGCTGCGTTTGTTGATCAGCACCTGGTCTGCAATCCGTCCAGCCTCAATCGGATTTTCCAGAAAATAAATTTCCAGCTGACGCTTTAAAAAATCGGTCATCGCTTCATAGATAAACTTGTTGGTAATCGATTTTTTCGTCTGATTTTCATAAGATGTCTGGGTGGAAAAGGAAGAGGAAACCACAACAAGGCAATCCTCGATATCGGCAAAGCCGATTTTGCTCTCGTTTTTGTTGTACTTTCCATTTTGTTTGAGGTAACTGTCTATCTGAGAGACAAACGCCTGTCTAACGGCCCGTTCAGGAGAGCCTCCGTGCTCCAAAAAGCTGGAATTGTGGTAATACTCAATCTGCTTGACCCGATTGGAAAAGGCAAACGCACAAGAAAGGCGCACCCGATATTCGGGCTTGTCCGGGCGATCGCGACCTGTCCGTTCCGTTTCAAAATACTGAACGGAAGAAAGTCCCGTATCCGAGACGATTTCACTCACATAGTCTTTCACGCCATGTTCGTAGTAAAATTCCACCGTTTTTCCGCCGCTGTGAAATTTAAGCAGTAACCCACTGTTGACAACCGCCTGCCGTTTTAGCATATCCAGAAAATATTCATCCGGAATATCAATATCGGTAAACACGTCCAAATCCGGTTTCCACCTAATACGAGTCCCGCTTTTGTGCCCCGGCGCAGGCTCCTTTTGCAAGCCGCCGACATTTTCACCCCGGGAAAAGGAGAGCTGATACTTCATCCCATCGCGATGGATTTCCACATCCATAAATTCAGAGGCGTACTGGGTGGCGCAAAGACCAAGTCCGTTCAAACCCAGAGAAAATTCATACCCTTCGCCGTCGTTGGTATTGTATTTTCCACCGGCATAAAGCTCGCAAAATACAAGCTCCCAGTTGTATTTCCCTTCCGCCTGATTATAATCCACCGGAATCCCGCGTCCAAAGTCCTCAACCTGGACAGAACCATCGTCATACCGGGTGATCTCAATGCAGTTTCCAAACCCTTCTCTCGCCTCGTCAATGGAGTTGGAAAGGATTTCAAACACCGAGTGCTCGCAACCATCTAATCCGTCCGAACCAAAGATGACGCCCGGTCGCTTTCGAACGCGATCCGCACCCTTTAACGATGTAATGCTTTCGTTCCCATATTCCGCTGTTTTTTTCGCCATCATTTTTATCCTTAATAGGTGGTAATCTCCACCGAGCTGAGAATGATTTCCGGATTCGGAGCGCTGTTTTCGCCTGTCTGAGGATTCAGCTCAACCGACGCAGCTGCAATCGCGTCGACAACCTCCTGCCCTGCAAACACCTGTCCGAACACCGTATAATTCATATCCAAAGAGGGTGCGCCGCCATACTGCTGATACGCGGCACGCGTGGCCTCGTCAAAGGTAACGCCTGTCTGCTTCTCAAGCGCGTTCCAATCCGCGTCGGTATAATCCTTGGTCGACTGGTTCGAAACAATATAAAATTGCGTGCTCTGTCCGCTGCTCTTGCTGGAAGTGCGGGCTACCGCCAACGCGCCGGTATAATGGTGCAGGCTTTCGTTCAGTTCGACTCCAAAACCGCTGCCGTAAATGCTCTGTCCGTCCCCGCCGTTTAACGTGGTGTCCCCTGATTGAATCATAAAGTCCTCCACAACACGGTGGAACGGTACGCCGTTATACGCGCCCTCAGAGGCAAGCTCGACAAAATTTTCAACAGCTTTTGGCGCCGCCTCGGGAAACAGACGCGCCTGAAAGGTTCCGTATCCTTCAACGTTGAATACGGCAATCTGCTCGCCTGGCTGCGGCATTGCCATCTGGTCAGTTATCACAGCGTCCGTCTCATAGCTGTTTGACTGGCTCGTCGAAGAGCTGGAGCTGGAGCTGCTGCTGGTCTCAGACGAAGTGTCCGCGCATCCGGTAAGTCCTAATGTCATAACCGATGTAAGTCCCAATATAAATCCTTTGAATAACATCTTCTTTTTCATCTTGATAAAACACCCTTTCTGTTCCTGTCTTGTGATCTTCCTGCTTGTTGCAATTTTTTGTCCTGCAAAGAGGCGGTTGTGGCTCCGCCGCGTGTTGTGCGTTCCGAATCGTCCGCCAAACCCCTTGCAGCGGCAAACGAATCACCAAATTTCTTCTCCGCCCCGCGATGTGCTGAGCTTCTTCCTCACCTCGCAGTGGCTAAGCTTCTTCTCCGCCTCACGTTGTGCGCCGGGTTAGCTTGTTTCCCTGGCGCGTTGTCTGCGCAAGGTACCCTTTCTGGTACAGCTCCTCCCGCAGGCTGTCCGCCTTCTCAAAGTCCTTCGCCTTCCGCGCGGTTACCCATTCTTCAAATTGGCGCTGAATCTCCGGCGGCGTCTCATCGGAGACAGACTCCGGCAACAGCCCCAAAACGCCCGTCAGCTCCAAGAAGATTTTCTTAGCAAAGGCGAGGTGCTCTTTTCCGGTCGGCGCCTTCCCGGTTACAAACGGGTTCATCTCTCGAATCAACTCAAAAATAGCCGTAATACCATCCGCCGTGTTAAAGTCGTCGTCCATCACCCGAATGAATTTTTCCCGGTTGGCTAAAATGGCGTCCTTCTGCTGGCTGGACATTTCTCCGTCAGGCGCCTTAGAGAGGGCAAATTCCAGATTCTGGCGGAAGGTTTCTATCCGCTCCAGCGAAGCCCGGCATTGAATAATCACCTCTTCGCTGTAATTGATTGGACTGCGATAATGCGCCTGCAGCATCATATACCGAATCGGAAGATATCCATACTGCTCGGCGACCTCCCGCACCGTGAAGAAGTTCCCCAGCGATTTTGACATCTTGCGGTTATCAATATTGATATACCCGTTGTGCATCCAGTAGTGGGCAAACGGCACCCCGGTTGCGCATTCGCTCTGCGCGATCTCATTTTCGTGGTGCGGGAAGATCAGGTCTTGTCCACCACAATGGATGTCGATCGTTGGCGCAAGGTAGTGCGTCGCCATAGCGGAACATTCAATATGCCAGCCCGGACGCCCCTTCCCCCAAGGAGACTCCCAAAAAGGCTCTCCCGGTTTGGCAGCCTTCCAAACGGCAAAATCCAACGGATCTTCTTTGCTTCCACTCACCTCTACGCGGCTTCCAGCCTCCAGC
>CAKRVU010000134.1 GCA_934408835.1 uncultured Oscillospiraceae bacterium
TGCTCAAGGCGATCCACGCCCAGGAGAGCAAGAAAGCGTCCCGCGAGAAGGCGAAGGCCGTGGTCGCCGAGCTGCGCACCATGAAACTGAAGGAAGCTGCCAAGAAGGTCGAGGACGGCATTGAGGAGACGCTGACCTACTGCGATTTTCCCAGCGAGCATTGGACCCGCATCCGTACAAACAACGTGATTGAGCGGCTGAACCGTGAGATCCACCGCCGCACTCGCGTGGTGGGGACGTTCCCTGACGGAAATTCCGCCCTGATGCTGGTCTGCGCGAGGCTGCGCCATGTGGCAGGCACCCAGTGGGGCAACAAGAAATACATGAACATGAAGCACTTGGAGACGGCTCTGGACGACGCCTCCATTGCCGGCTGACTTCAGTCAGCCGGAGCCTGCAAGCTATGTCTTCTTTTTTTGCTCTTTTCAATTTGCGCAACTTATTGTACATTATCAGCACTCTCCCGGTTGCATCGGTTACATACCCCCGCAAACCGGGCAGAAACGGCGCTTCAATGCACAGGGAAAAACTTTGCACTCTAACTGGTAGGCGTTAGATTACACGGTAAGAACACCCTGTCAGTTCTTACGGCTGGCAGTGATGCGGTTTATGCGACCGGAATAACATACTGAAGAAATGTTTGTAGAATCATTTATGGTGACTGAAAAAAAGACCTGTATTTGTCTGCTAACTCTTTAACTTGCTTATCGGAGAAGTACTGATCTTTATAGGTGTCACACTTCTCTTCAATTAAATCTAATTTCTCGGATAATTTATCTATCTGGAAAATGATGACCAGCATTAAATTGTAATCAAGCGCAATATCATTATCTTTTATATGGTCAAGAAGAAATTTTGTTGCCGATTTCGACATGTTCAGTTGGTTGTAAATTCTGTGAAGGTCGATTTTTGTTGTTGTTGAAAGAGTATTAAGGCACTGCTCTGAATTGTTAAGCACTGATAACATAATTTCAGCGGACACATTGACGTAATAATATAACTCATAAAAATCATAGGATTTTAAGTCTATGTCTTTTTCTCTGCTATATATCTTGATAAATTCCTTGCCTACTAGATTGTTGTCACAAGCTATGTGATCGAAGTTGTCAATATACTCTTTAGCCTCTCTATCCGTTATAGTTGTTCCATGATGTTTGAGATTATATGAGATTTTTTCTGCTAAGTATAAAATATGCTTGTATATAAAATATGCGATGATATATACAACCATAAAAACAGCAAAAATAATCAGAGCCTTTTTCGTTTCATTACTAGTTATAAACTTTTCACACAAATAAGAAACTAGCAATGAGATGAAGGATGAAAAAATCGTGCTAGAAATTTGTTCTGCGCTTGCTTTACTTTGATCAGCGTATTCCCTTAGACTTTTATCAACACGAGAAGATACCTGATGTCTGAATAATTCCAGACTTTTAAACGATTTGAACATGAATGCCCTCCCTTTGCTTTACGGGAAAAGTCTATTAAATACGCTTGAAGGTGACTTAAATTCATCATGCAACCGTGCAGGATTTTTCTTGTTTTCTGATCTTGTTGCATCCTGTCTAAATTTATGGACATATTCATTTTCGTACTCTTCTATGTGAAGGCTATAAAAAGAAAGACCGTAGGCAGTATCAATGCATTTGTGTAGCGCAGGCGGAATAGGGTTTTCTTTTTCCAGCTCTGCGACTATCTCAATTATAGCAGCAAAGATATAGCTAATCTTATATGGAATTCTGATATAATAATGGTTTTTCTTGTCCTCTAAAATCCAATACTTAGAAAAACGAATGGATTTAACTTCATTTTTAGAAGTTTTGAGTTTCCAGTTGTGTCCCCAGGAAACATGTAAAAGTCTATCAGTCTCTTTACGAATTTTCGTGTAGGCGCATCCAATGGCATCTCGGTCATTGATAGGATAGTGTTCCCCAATAAACTTAAGCAATTGAGTGAAATTATCGTTTTCATATCGATCAATTTCGCCATCAAGCCTAATTCGTACATAACGGAAATCCAACTGATTTAATTCCTGTATTGTCATCATAAGTATATGTCACCAGCCCTTATAATATATCATCCACATGTACTATCAACTAAAGGCATCCTTATATTTAGCGATTCCTTTTTCAATAGTGCTCAGCGCAGCATTTATTAGGGTAATCTCGTCGTCTTCTGGGATTGTCGCATGCGCGTCAAATCTACCTTCGTGGTTCAAAATGTCCATTGCGGAAATAAACATTTCTTGATTGCTCCAAAAGTCCTTGAAATAATCCCAATTAGAATTAATTAAGTCCTTCAGATTCTTGAAATAAATGTTTGACTTGCGAGAATCAAAAAGATCAGCATACGATGCAGTTGCGTATTTTCTCGAATCTCCGCCATATATTTTCTTAACCACAGCTTCCTTGGCGGCAGCTTCAGATTTATATGCTATACGTAAGGTGACCTTTACCATCTTCCGCAACTCTGTTTCCAAAGCATTCCTTTGCGTACAAGTATATGTCCATTTTTCTGCTGGCGTTTTAACAAGTGCTTTGCGATGTTGCTTGCGCACAAGATAATCCTTTACTGCATCAATCTGAAAATCATATTCATCGTCAGAGGCTCGAATAATCCCATAACCAATTAGATGCTTTACCATCGAGTAATCTTGTTCGGCAAAGTATTTGAACGTATCCAAATCTCCAGATGCCAGCAAATTCAACATCTCGTATTCTTCATTGTAAAACTGCGTCAGAACATCTAAAAGCATGTCGAAATATTTGCTTCCACGATTGTATTCTTCTCGAGCAGCATTATATTTCATCCTGTCAATTTGAACAGGTCTTTGTGGATATTTCTTTGCAATAGTGCTACATACTTGTCGGATCAAGAAAGGATGTCCACCATAGTCTTCTACAAGTCTTGTATAAATGCCTTCGTCAAATTTGATACCCATAAGGCGGCCGAGCTTTCGCACCATCTCACGGGTCCGCTCTTGGTCGAATCCGGGGATGTATTGAGGTGCAAATGCTTTGAAAATGGGATTCTCTTTTTCTTTAATGAAGTGTTCCTCTACACACCTTGGATTAGTACCTAAGATGCAAAACGTGAACACATTTGTCGTGTGCTGAAATGCGCTACGCACACTCTGCCAAAAATACATGAAATCGAGCCCGTCACACCAATGCTCAACGCCAGATTTATCGAAGGTTATATTTTCAATCTCATCAAATAGCAGAAGAACCCTTTTGCCTATTTTTTTAGAGAATTTGCTAATGGATTTCTCAAATAAATATGCGGCATCTGTTTCAGTAAATTGGGCTTCTTGAAGATCCAATTCAAGTCCTGCTTCTTCATGCGCTCTTAGCAAAACATAGTATAGCGCAGAGTTCCATCTGCGGAAATTAAAACTGGTGTCTTGGCAATCAATAAATACACCAATACTATCAAGCTGTGCGAGTTTACGAATTACATCATAAATAATTGATGTCTTGCCCGTTTTTCTCAATCCAAAAAGGCCAAAATTTTGGTTTGCACGATGTTTCTCAATGATAGTAACAGTCAGTTCTGTACGGCCAAAGAAGTAGAAATCTTTTTTAAGGGGTTCCGAAAAATCGAAAAGGTCACGAGAGTAAAAGAACTTCCGGAATTGATTTCTCAAAAAGTTAGAATTTCCCTGATTCTTGCTAAAGCTGTCATATGTGAAGGGGATTATTACCTGAGATTCTTGATTAGAAAGACAAGTTGCGAGATGTGTTTCTATTTTATCGTCTGCACTTATCAGCACATAGCAAATACGTTCAAGGCGATTGTCATGGAATTCTCTGTATGCTTCTTCAACTGCTTCCAGAGTACGAGGTTCAAAATTTTCATATGAACTTAAAATGACAATTACTTCTCTGGACAAGCTTAATGCTTCTTCGTAGGTTGCAGTTGGTTTAATAAGAAAAAACTTATACTCGCTCTGGCCTAATTCAATTGAGCCAGCATTGGTGATATACCACTCAGCGCCCCAATACTTTGCAATTTCACTCTCTTTTGGAGAGAATGATGCATCTATTACCGCACGAGCATTTGGATGGATTCCCGGTGTTACATTTTCATTCATTGGTATGCACCTCTCTTCACAGACATTATACTAGATATTTCGACAAAAATAAAGTGGTTGTTTGGTTAGATAATGTACAATAAGTTGTGCAAATTGAAAAGAGCAAAAAAGAAGACATAGCTTGCAGGCTCTGGTAGAATGAAGT
>CAKRVU010000135.1 GCA_934408835.1 uncultured Oscillospiraceae bacterium
CCTCTATGTATAATGTTTTGCTATATGCATATGTCCACCGCCGGCATATCAGCTGGTTTACTCTACCCCTAAAATGGGTTTTGAAAGTTTAGCACCGCATTACATTCTCCGACAACCGTTCACGTTCGATTGTCCTTTTTTGCCTACTTTTTCTTGTCACCCGTAAACGGGTCGGTAAATTCTTTTATACTAATTTGGTCTGCTGCATAATCTTCTTCTAACTAATTTCTTATGCATTCCGCTATAAATTTTTATTTCGACCAACTGTATCTACATAGTATCCTCTACACCAAAATGATCTGTTTCCATATTTAATACTTTAGATTTCCATGCCTTTGATGTATCATTATGCTACTCTTTCCTTTTAAAAATCCTATAAAACTTGATACACTCATTTTCAGTGGTATTTCTACTAACATATGTATATGATCCGGACATACTTCTGCTTCTATTATATGTACTCCTTTCCTATCGCATAATTCTCTTAGTATTTTTCCTATTTCTGCCCTATGTTCTCCATAAAATATTTTTCTTCTGTATTTTGGTGCAAATCTATATGATATTTGCAATTCCAACTTATATGTGCTATATTATTGTTGTCATGTATTTTATGACTTCCTTCTGTTTTTTGCAGTTGCCAGACCGCGTTTTTATTATAACAGAAGGAGTTATTTTTTCATTATCGCTAAAGCTTTTTTGGAACCCCCGATACAATCGGGGGTTTTCGTTGCACAATAAAATAACCGGCTTCATTTCAAAGCCGGTTAACGCCACAAATCTTTCAGAGAGAAAAAGTGACTTGCTATTAAACGTATAGATAGAAACTTTGGACATCAGGATAAAATATCAAAAACAGCAGCATTATTTTCGGTAAGCGTCCTTCCATTTCAAAAAGGTTTCCTGACTAATCACATGCTCTACTCGACAGGCGTCAGCAGCAGCTATAGGCTCTGAAACGCCAATGTTCATAAAAAATTCTGTTAAAAAGCGGTGCCGTTCATAGATTCGCTCTGCAATTTCAAGACCGCTTTCTGTCAATTGCAAATAACCTTTTTCGCCCGTCAACAAATATCCCTCTTTTTTCAAATTGGATACAGCGCGAGAGACGCTGGGTTTGGATACAGACAACGCTTTGGCAACGTCGATGGAGCGCGCACGCCCATTTTGACCTTGTAAGATCAAGATCATTTCCAAATAATTCTCTCCCGACTCCTGCATTTCATCACCCCACCTAAAGCCATCATGTTTCTTCAGAATTTGAAAATCAAACAGTTCCATCAGTTCCATGAATATAATGCCAACTGCTATCGAGTTCAAACACTTTTCATCAAATCATAAAAATATTAATCAAACGAGCCGCTGTTTTTATCATATCACAGTTTCTCAAAAATGACAATCGGAAGCATGATATCAAACAGACTAAATGTTTTTGCTGACTAGTAACCGAAAGGTGTTTAAAATTGCCAGGATAGAGACTCCAACGTCCGCAAACACAGCTCCCCACATATTCGCGATTCCAAACGCTCCCAAAATCAAGATTAGGGCTTTTACGCCTAAAGCAAAGATAATATTCTGCCAAACAATCCGATTTGTTTTATGAGAAATCCGGATTGCCGTAAGCAGTTTGGAAGGCTTATCTTCCATCAAGACAACATCCGCCGCCTCAATTGCAGCGTCCGAACCAATGCCGCCCATAGCGATTCCAACATCCGCTCTGGAAAGCACCGGCGCATCGTTCATTCCGTCTCCAACAAACGCCAGCTTTTCGGATCCTTTTTGTTGTGCAAATAATTCTTCCACCCGACAAACTTTATCTTCCGGTAACAGATCGGCATAAACCTTATCAATTGACAGTGCTTTCGCCACTTCTTCTCCAACCGAAGCCGCGTCCCCGGTCAGCATAACCGTCTGATTGATCCCTTGTTTTTTCAGTCCGACAATCGTCATCTTTGCGTCAGGCTTAATTTCATCCGAAATTACAATATGTCCTTGGTATTTTCCGTCCACAGCAATATGTACAATGGTTCCAACACAATGGCATTGTTTCCAAGGCAATCCCATCTGCTCCATCCATTTTCCGCTTCCAGCCAAAACGGTATGCCCGTCTATCACAGCGCGCACACCAAATCCTGCAATTTCTTTTGCCTCAGTAACCCTCTCAAGCTCTAATGGTTTTGCATACTCCTGCCGAATAGACGCAGCGATCGGATGATCGGAGCAGCCTTCTGCATACGCGGCAAACTCCAACAATCTTTCTTGAGAGAACTCACTCGGGTGAATCGCCGTAACCACAAACGTCCCTTTTGTCAATGTCCCGGTTTTATCAAAAACAACAGTTTTCACCTTAGAGAGCGCTTCCAAATAGTTTCCGCCTTTGACCAAAATTCCATTCTTAGAAGCGGCACCAATTCCGCCAAAAAAGCTCATTGGAATGGATATAACCAGCGCACAAGGACAGGAAATCACCAAAAAGATCAACGCCCGTTCAATCCAATCAGCCCAAACGCCTCCAAACAGCAACGGCGGAATCAAAGCCAGTAACGCAGCCGCTATGACAACAATCGGCGTGTAAAAGCGTGCAAATTTTGTGATGAAATTTTCTGTTTTTGCTTTTTTGCTGCTCGAATTCTCAACAAGCTCCAACAGTCTCGACACCGTAGAATCTTCATACGCCTTTGTGGTTTTCAGCAACAAAAGACCTGTTTGATTGACGCAGCCGCTTACCACCGAATCTCCAACGGTCGCCCGCTTCGGCCGCGATTCGCCAGTCAAAGCCGAAGCGTCCAGCCAAGAATCCCCCTCTGTAACAACACCGTCCAACGGAACGCGTTCTCCCGGTTTTACAGCAATCAATTCCCCAATCGCAACCGTTCCCGGATCAACACTTTGCATTGTCCCATCTACCATCCGGTTTGCGTGGTCAGGACGAATATCCATCAAATCGCTGATCAATTGCCGCGAACGGGATACCGAACAGCTCTGAAAAAGTTCCCCGATCTGATAAAAAATCATAACGGCCAATCCCTCGGAATACTCTCCAAGACAGGCTGCACCGATCGAAGCAATCGTCATCAAAAAATTCTCGTCAAACACCCGCCCCCGTATGATATTGCGGGCTGCTTTCCACAGAATATCCCATCCGATCAAGCCGTAAGCAACCAAAAATAGTACAAGCTGCCACACCCCATATTGCTCAGTTAAAATCACTCCACCTAAAAGGGGCAGCGCCAAACAAATTCGAATCAACATCTGCTTTTGCCGCCGATTCATAACAATTCATCTCCTTCTCTTCCCAACACATTGCTTAGAAATCCGTTGAACAGAATCGCAAAGAACACAATCTCTGCAACAACGTCCAAACAATTTATTGTTCCACAATCACACAACCTGGTTCCAAGCGCTTTATAATCTTTCGCACCTGTTGAAGAACCTGATCAAACTCCTCGTCAGCCACCTCCAAAACCAGCTGCTGTGTGAAAAAGTTAACTGTAACCGAACGAACCTGCGGAATTCTTCGTATTTTATCTTCCAACTTCGCCGCGCAATTGGCGCAATCCAATTCTTCTATCCGATATTTCCGTACCGCCATTGTATCTTCTCCTATTCTGTAATATGCTCCATCCCCTGGCTTAGGATGGTCTGGACATGGGAATCAGCCAACGAGTAAAAGACTGTTTTCCCCTGTCGCCGAAAGGTAACCAGCTTGCTTTGTTTTAATGTCTTTAACTGATGGGAAACGGCTGATTGCGACAACTGCAGCAATTGTGCAATATCGCAAACGCACATTTCTGATTCTGACAGCAAATACAAAATTTGAAGCCGCGTAGAATCCCCAAACAGTTTAAACAAATCTGCAAGATCGTATAACACGCCCTCTTCCGGCAGTTTTTGTTTCATTTGCTCCACAAATTCTGGATGCACATGCCGGTAAGCGCATTGCTGAACTTCCGAATGCAAGGGAAACACCTCCTTCAAACATATGCTCATTTGTTCATGTATTATGATACCACATCAATTAAATCTTGTCAAGTGCTTTTTGCTAAAATCCCTATCCCAATTTCTTGACAAATCTCTCATTTTGTGATAGCATAATCATTAAGTACAGCAAGTACAGCGCGCCGGATTTCTTTCCCGCGCAGCTACAATTTGTATGAATCAGGAGGAACCGCTATGCTGTTAATGAACTACGTTGGTATCGGCAACAAACTTGCTGCCACACCAGTAATGTCAACCAC
>CAKRVU010000136.1 GCA_934408835.1 uncultured Oscillospiraceae bacterium
CTGAATTACTTCAAAAGGCGAAACATCGCTGTTAGAAATAATGCGAATAAGCAACGCGACACGTTCCACATCAATATCAAAGCGAAGTTCTCTTGCCTTTACAACAATGTCGCCAGGCAATATATTATCAAGTATGACATTTTTCACAAAATTATTGCGATCATATTTTTCATCATAATATTTTTTGAGATTGGAAAGAGAGATTGCAAGAATTTGAGCAAACTGAGCGGCAACTTCATCCATTCCTTCAACAAATACAGCATATTCCGGGTTGCCAGTATTGCCAAAAAGTTTATAAGTATATCCGTCCCGAACAAAAGGTAAATGAAGATCCATCATATCAAGGGAGATAAACCCATTAACAGATCCAATTCTTGCCAATTCACTACATGAGATAACGGTAGAAGAATCATCCATAACTCCTATGGTTCGATTTACTGAATCTCCCATTTGATGAATGATGCCTTGAAATAGTCTATTTGACATAATAAACTCCTTCTTTGTTCTGGTTTTGGCAAATCAAAAACCACAACCTAATATCTTCTACAAATTATAGCACAGTTAGACAAATTTGTTGTTAATTAATTGTGAAATTGCACAAGACAATCCTGTAAAATTTTGTTGTATTGCATATTATTTTACAGTTTTAGCCGATTTGAAATCCACTTCATTTATCACTTTTTGGAAATCCAGATTCACTTAGTTGTTTCAGTAAATCCTTACAATAAATTATCTATTAAATATGCCAAAATATAATTCATTTTTATCATACCTTATTTCTTCTTTTTTGTCAAGTAATGACGTAAAAAATGATAAACGTTATTTTAAAAATGTCATGCTAAAATGCAATCTGCAACCGGTCGGTAGGTTGAAGCAACTGCTTCGTTTTTATTGTATTCCCATGACACCTATCATCGAAGGTGCCTTTAGAACACCAAAAACAGCATACATACTGAGTTTTAAACCATTTTTATCATCAACAAAGCTGATATCTGCGTCCAAATAATTCTGAGTCGTTTCCAAAATATTTTCAATTGTTTTCATTTCAGGAAACAAAAGATCTGTATAATAAACAATATCGACAATTATCAAAAATAGGAATTTTTTGGAAAGAAGCTTCTCTATTATGGAATTATCCCAAATCCCGTTTTCTATGAACAGCCTTTGCGTTTATCGAAAAGTGATGGAAGATCCTGCCTTGGAAAATCTATATCAATGCGTTTTCAATCTGTTCTTCTGCCAGCATACCGGGCAACAGATCGCCGCTATCAAAGCCTACTCTTCCTTTTGCTCTGTTCTGTATGAAAGCGAATATTCAGGAAATCTAGCCGATTATCTCTTTGCCTTGGCGCTATATGATGAAAATCCTTTTTCACTCCTTTGTGCAAACAATCAGTTTCAGAATTGTCCGCAAAACATCAAACGCGCTGCCACTCACGATTTGAACCTGCTTTATCAAATCTCAACTATAACAGATTTTCAATTGAAATCGGCCTTTCAACAAACATTTTCCAACAACAAGGATCTAATTGATGCTCTCCCTTCCTATTCCGTCTCTCATCAGCATTTCTCCGCAAAGGGAATGTGGGGTGAAAATCTAGAATCGTTTGCGGATTTTTATCGAAATCACGGTGTTGGAGTGTATGCGAAATATTTTGCTTTTACCTATCGCACGCAGATCTCCCCTGTGCCGAATCCCGACCCGATATCTTTTTCTGATTTAAAACAATATCAATCGCAGCAACAGCAAATTCGCGAAAATACAATCGCTTTTTTGAAAGAAAAAAGTTATCATCACGTCTTACTGTATGGCGATCGCGGAACGGGAAAATCCTCTACTGTTAAAGCAGTCATCAACGAATATCATAATAAGGGACTTCGGTTAATCGAACTCACCAAAGACTCGTTGAGCGATCTTCCTGTTCTCATGCAAAAGCTGGAGCGATTGCCGTTAAAATTCTTGATTTTTATAGATGATGTATCGCTGCATGAATACGACCCGGAACTTTCCCTTTTTAAAGCGTCACTGGAAGGTTCAATACGCTCACAGGCAAATAATATAGCAATTTACATTACCAGCAATCGCCGGCACTTGGTGAAAGAAACCTTTTCTGCACGAGATGGAAACGAGGTGCATAATCACGATACTTTGGATGAAACCGAATCGCTTTCGGATCGATTTGGTCTCAAAATCACCTTTCTGCAACCCTCCAAATCCGAATACATAGAACTTGTACAAGAGTTGGCAAAGGAAGCTCGAATACCATATGACGATGTACAGTTAGCTCAGCAGGCTGAACAGTTCGCGCTCCTTCGAGGTTCCAGAAGCCCAAGAGTTGCACATCAATTCTTGTGCACCATTTGCAATCAAAAAAATCCGCTGCCTTCTTCAGAAAGCAACGGATTATAATCACAAAGTACGGGTTATTCCGTAACAACGTATTTTTGAATTTCCTTCATAAATTCAGTCGCGTCATCTGTATGGGCTTCAACACGAATTTTCTTTGAAAGATCTAGGCTGAAAATACCCATAATTGATTTTGCGTCTACAGCATATCTCCCGGATACGAGATCAATATCGAAATCATATTTTGCTACAATATTAACAAAATCCTTAACATCGTTAATCGTATTGAGCATAATCGTAGTAGCTTCCATCATGAATTAAAACCTCCAACTTCATTTATCTGTCACCCAAGGAGCGACCATGTTGATGTTTTCAATATAACAGTATATTTTTTATTCGTCAAGTCACTATTTTTAAATAATCTGGCAAACAGCCGATTTCTTTCTATTTGCGATAATTTTAATCAAGAAATCGAAATAGATATAGTAAATTTAACAAAACCAAGGAGTGATTTATATGAAAATTGCATTTTATACATTCGGATGTAAAGTCAATCAATATGAAACAGAGGCCTTAAAAAAATTGTTTTTGAACGAGGGATGGGAAATTGTTGAATGGGAGGAAGGCGCTGACGGTTATGTGATTAACTCCTGTACTGTCACCTCCACCGGCGACAAAAAAGTGCGTCAAATGCTTCACCGGATTCGCAAACAACACCCAGCCTCCATTATCGCAGTTACCGGCTGTTTCCCCCAGGCATTTCCAACCAGACACCCGGATTTAAAAGAAGCGGATATTATTACCGGTTCTTCCTGCCGTTCTAACCTCCCTGCTTTGTTTCGGCAGCATCAAGAACAAAGGGAAAAAATTGTCGCTATTACGTCTTTTCGGGAAAAAGAATGCTTTGATGATACTACTATTTCGGGATTTTCGCAGCATTCGCGCGCATTTGTAAAAATTCAAGACGGTTGTGAAAATCATTGTACTTACTGTATTATCCCGACAGCAAGAGGACCCAGTCGCTCCAAACCGCTGGAGCTTGTCCGGTCAGAAGTGGAACAACTTGCAGAGAACGGATATCGTGAAATTGTGCTGGTAGGAATTAATTTGTCAGCCTATGGATGCGATCTGCACGAGGGCAACCTCGTTGACGCGGTACGCGCTGCCGCCTCGGTTCCTAAAATCAAACGAATCCGTTTGGGATCGCTAGAACCGGAAGCCCTGTCAGTACGACGTATTTGTCTGCTTTCCGAGATCTCGAAATTTTGCCCTCAGTTTCACATCTCCCTTCAAAGCGGTTCAGACAGTGTATTACGTCGCATGAATCGTCGCTACTCTACAAAAGATTATGCCAAGATCGTGGCAGCAATTCGAAAACATTTTGACAATCCAACGATTACCACCGATGTTATGATTGGATTTCCCGGAGAAACAGAAGAAGAATTTACCCAATCAGTCCAATTTGTAGCTCAAATGGGCTTCACCAAAGCGCATATCTTCCCCTACTCGATCCGACCGAACACTCCAGCCGCCAAAATGCCCGATCAGCTCTCAAAATCACAAAAACATTCCCGATCTAAAATTATGACTGACACAGTGCGTCAAACGCAACAGACTTTTTTGGATCAACAAGTTGGCTCCGTTCATGAAGTGCTGTTTGAGACACAAAAGGGCGCGACTGCAATTGGATATACTAAAAATTATCTTCCGGTGTATGTGAAAACAAAGGAAAATTTGACCGGTTCTATTTATCATGTTAAAATTGTTGCCGTAAAACAAGACAGTTGCCGCGGCAAATTGTTAAAAGAGATTGTTGATTAGGAGATTTGTATGAAACAAAAATGGAAAGTATTGACAAACGCCAGAATCACATGGACTCTTTTGTCC
>CAKRVU010000137.1 GCA_934408835.1 uncultured Oscillospiraceae bacterium
GTGTTGACATTGTATGATCCGGCTCCTACGCGCCTATTTCAGCCGAATTTTTCTGCCCTGCACTCAAATCGTGTATCATTTTTAATGGTGCTCTAAAAATCTGAATTCAATGGGAGTTTTCATTATGAAAAAAAGCTTGATCTGGAGGCAGCGGTTCGGTTTCGGTTCTGCCGATATGGCGAGTTGCCTGATCTGGTCGATGATTACCACCTATCTTACTGTTTTTTACACCGATGTTGTTGGTCTTGACCTTGTAATTGTGGGAACCATCACTCTTGCCTCCAAAGTCATTGACGCATTTGTCGACATCCTGATGGGAATTATCGTAGACCACACTAAAACTCGTTGGGGAAAATGTCGACCATATTTTCTGTTCGGCGCTATTCCGTTTGGCATTTTTGCCGTTATCGTCTTCACTGCGCCACCACTCACCGGCGGATGGCAGATTCTATACGCCTTTATTGCATTTAACCTCGTCAGTATCGGCTATACGATCGTCAACACACCTCTTTCCGCTATCTTACCCAGCTTGACTTCTGATAAAAACGAAAGAAATGTTCTGGTTACCTTCCGGATGATTTGCGCCGCAATCGGAACCTTTTTTGTTACCGTCTGCGCGCTTCCGCTCATCCATACTCTCGGAGGCGATGACCCAGCAAGAGGTTATATGCTGACAGTGCTTATCTTTGCGTCAGTTGCAGTTGTCCTGTTCTTCTTCACCTTTGCAAATACCAAAGAAATTGTACAGCCGACCAATGAGGCGTCTCAAAAGGTTACAGTCAAAGACGGTCTTAAAGCGGTCAACAAGCAGTATGTTCTGTTTATCGCCATCATGTTCATCTTCTTATTGGGCTTTGCAATCAAACAAGCTGGTGTTATCTATTACTTTACATACACCTTGGAGCGTGCTGACTTGATTTCCATTCAAGCGGCTATCACCACAATTTCGATGGTGGTTGGTCAGCTTTGTATTGCGTCTTTAGCAAAACGACTGGGCAAAAAGAAATGTATGTATCTAATGTGTATCATTGCTTTAATTGGAAATATTATGTTTATCTTAGGTCAATACATCAGTATCGGATTTATCTTGGTAGGAACTGCTGTTGTATGGTATGCTTTAGGCTTTATGATGGGAATGCGTTTCTCTTTGCTCGCCGATGTCATTGATTACAGCGAGATGCGTTCCGGCATTAAAGCGGCCGGTATGCTCGCTTCATTCGACAGCTTTGTTGCAAAATTGACCTTCGGTTTAAATGTCACAATTTTCACCGGATTGATGAGCTTGGGTCATTATGTGCCAAATCAGCACCAAACAGCACAAGCTATCCTCAGTATCAACATTGGATTTATCGCTATCCCCGTTGTTTGCTTAATCGTTATGTGTATCCTTCTTCGATTCTTCAAGGTAGAAGAATATCTTGACAAACACTCAAAACAGAAACTCCAGGTTGAAGCTGCTCCAGTAGAAGCTTAAACAGAAATACATTATTGTTCCATACGAAAATGAAAAAGGACTGTCCCGCTAAATTGCGAAATAAGGACAGTCCTTTTTGAGGTCTATTATAAAAAATGCCGCTGTTTCCAGCGGCAGTGATTTGACGCAAAGGCAAACGCAAGTCATATTTTCTGCATCAATTCACAAACATAGTATAACACTTATAATTGGCAATATGCAAAGTGTCTGGTGGTTTTTCAAAGTAAATTTTCGCCAGTAACAGCTTTATATAACAAAAAGAAACGTTGTCTAGTTAAAATTCAAACAACACTTCTATTCGCTTTAATCACTCACAATTCACATGTCCGTGCATTTTCCAATGTGCCAACAGCTTCAATCTAAAACTTTTGCTGGTAAGTCATCTTATTCAGAATCCGCCTCAAGAACAGCGTTTAGCATCACAGGCGCCTCTTCAACGGTAGAAAATTCCTGCTCACAATGGGACAACCCAACGTTCTTAATAGAATGGGTCATGTGGAGATCCCTGTCATTACGAGAGGTGAATCAGATGAAGTATTTCTGATTCTCTACAAAGTTAGTAGCACGACATTGATAAATTTTGCCGTGGCACTCCGCGCAATACAGAAATCCTGAGAACATTTTCATTTCGTTCCATCTTGGATGATGCGCGTTGCGAATTTTCTGAACGATTAGAAATACGCTTTCCTCGATAATCGGTGGCTAGGTATTATCGAAAATCATCCAATGATAATGGCATTCTAGATTTTTTCTTGTTTTTGTGGGACTTCTTTATAGTTTTGAAGTTTACCATATATCACAGATATCCCACATGCTCCAAAACATGGAAAACTGTTTCGTTCGTCTATTTGTTCAGGTATGATGTTGGCTATTACTGGTAGGCGTTCCCTTTGTATGGCAATAGGCGGTAGAATTTAAGATTTGCTGTTGTTTGAGTCATCTTGAAATCTGTGTGGGTCATTTGTCAGACGCGCACAGCGAAAATATTTTCTGTACAACGGCTGCACTCCTTCATCAATAATTATATAGATCTCAGAGATATTCAAAAATCGTCGTCTGATCGCCCTGTTTGGCAAGCTGGTAGCAGAATGTCTTAACGCCTGCTTTCGATATATCAGATGCTGTCGTCCAAATACATAAGCTGATAAGGTATTGTGTCCTGCGCGGTGTGGGGCTTGCCGTTGCCGCGATGTTTACGAATAACGGCTTCGATTTGTTTTTTCGGTGCGGGATACTCTTGTGTGTCAATACAAATGGAACAAGAGGCAAAGGCGATCATCGAAAAAAAGCAGGCAGTGCGGAAACAAAAAAATATAGTGGAAAAGCCAAATTATCGTATGCGTTGATAGTCTGATAGGGACGCTTTTTGGGACGCAGGCAACAGCTTTCGATGCTTTGCCGCCCCATCATATCCAAGAGGGATGCCCGTTCTTCTCATACATATCAAGCGAGAAGGCGGGGAATTATGATAAGGATAACTACCATTGCTGCGGACGTTGTTCCGACACTGCCTCCGAGAAAAAAGAAAAACGGTATTCCCATGAGAGCCGCCAGCCTGAATCAATAAGCGCCATATAAACGTGAAAATTGCGCCTGGAATCGAGATAATGAAGGTTTGGGATAGGTTTAGGATTATATTGAAAATTCCGGAGTTTCAGACCCGCGGTGTTGCTCCGACATCAGCGGCAATTTCAATCACCCTCGCATTCACATGAGACAGCTTGCCGATGGTTTCGTGGATTGAAACGACATTAAATCATTCTTCGCCAATCTAATAATCAAAAAAGGCAGCACCTCCTTTCCTGCGTTGTTCCAGTAACCTGAGTCGGCACAACGGTGTATTTCAGAATCAGTTTGCTGAACAAGCTGGAGAGCAGCGGAACCAAAAACGCCGCCAATTAAAACAATACAGTCCCCAGCTATCAGCTATATCACGTCGAATAAAATAAAGTTTTTATTGAAAGAAAAAAGCTTCTCGAACAGGAAAAAGCTCCAACTTTCCAAAATAAAAAACTGGATTGGGCTTTTTGACTAGGAAAAGTGACACTCTTATAGTTGTACAAAGGTAGCTATTACTCGCTGAATGTGTGGCAACACAAAGCAACCTGCCTTCTGTGAATCAAATTCATCTGAGCAATTTTTATGCTCAGAATCATCAATCTTTCTGAAAATTTTATGGGTAGAAGTTTATACTTACAGCAACAAAAATTGGTTTTGTACCTTTCTAGGCTTGCTTGACAACAGAGAGCAGTCAATAGGTGAATCCTTTCAAGTATAATTTAAAGCTATGTGCAATTTTATAGTGGGAGTACACAAGTAAACAAAAGATTGTAACACAGTTGTAAAGGCTTTTTGAAGGTATAAAGGGTGCGTATATCCCAGATTGTAGAAGACTTTTTTATTTTGAAAAAATCGAACGGGAAACTGTCTTTTTCCAAATAAGAGACTCTTTCATCTTTACTTATATTAGATGGTAATGGTAGGTAGTGTTTTCAAATAAACCTTGATGAAATCTCATTGTATAAGCAAGCAAAAAATTTTGGTAGGTGAAACTATACCGCTACGTTGATACTGTCTTGTCATAGACGTCTAAGCAAATATGAAGCGCGTTGTGAAATCTATTTTGATGATTTTTAGCTAAAGCAGGCGTTTGAGTTTAACCCTCAAGCTTTATGGGGTATCTAAAAGGTAAGAGCAGTCTAATGATCTATGAAAGGT
>CAKRVU010000138.1 GCA_934408835.1 uncultured Oscillospiraceae bacterium
CTATGAGGCAGCGTTCAAAATCATCCCTTCCAAATATTCATTTTGAGACAACCCAACCATCCGCGCCTGTTTCAGCAGATAATTATAACGCACTTCCAGCGATTCCATTTGATAAATACAAGATTCGATCAAATCCAGGTTGGTCAATGTATCAAATTCAATCCGTGCGCGCAGCAGGTCCTCTCTGACCTGAGCCAGCTCGACAACCAGTTTATCCGGCGGCGCCTTTGGCTGAACCCGTTCCCGGATCGTACTCGGAATTGCCTGAATGATTCGTTCGCATAGTTTCATGTCATCCACCTCATTTGCTTCATTCTATGAAATAGGATTGACAATTATTCTCATTTTTATACCGGTTTTAATACTCGATTCCTTTCCGTGCCGGCACCCCATTATCATAAGGGTGTTTCCGTTTAATGATTTCCGAAATATAGTCTGCCTCTTCCATCAATTCAGGCGGCGCAACCCTTCCGGTCAATACCACCTCCATTGATTCGGGTCGCAAACTTAGCTGTTCGCACAAAAGAGGATAGGATAAAGTTTGTGTTTCCAACGCACCTAAAGCCTCATCCAAAATCAGCAAATCCCAACAGCCGTCAAAAGCCGTGCAGAGTGTTGCGTCCTGCTTTGCCCTCAAAGCTGCTTTTTCCTCTTCCGCCATCTCAAACACAAATTTTTTTACCTCCGCGCTCGGCAAGAGGAAAATTCCATCCATGTGTTTTAGAAACGTCCGCTCGCCCGACTCCTCGTTTTTCAAAAACTGCAAGATGCCCACACGTCCGCCAACGCCAGCCATCCGCAGAGCCAGTCCGTAAGCAGCGGTTGTCTTCCCCTTCCCGTCTCCGCAATATAAATGGAGTTTTCCCCGTCTGTTCATTATGCCTTCCCTCGAAAATACTGATACAATTGACATTTCAGCATACCGTTATATAGCTTCCGCTTTTTGTCCGCTTTCCTGCCAAAATAATCCTCGAAATGCTCATGAGGGGATATGATATAATAGGAAAAATCCGTACGCGGCAACAAAACTTCCCCCATACTCCGGTATATCCTCTCCGCTTCTTTTTGCTCAAGCATCCGCTTTCCATAAGGTGGATTGCATAACACGATTCCCTTAGGAGTGGTTGGCTTAAAATGCTCAATTCCCTTTTGGACAAAGGAGAGTCGGGAAAGAACGCCAGCCTTCTTAGCGTTGGCAACAGAAAGCGCTACCGCCTGCGAATCAACATCGCTTCCAAACCCCTGAAATTCGATATCTGTCCGAATCCCATCCAATGCCAATTCCCGTTCTTGACGCCAGATTGCTTTGGGAACTTGATTCCATTCCTCCGCGGCAAAGGTTCTGTGCATTCCAGGGGGAATATTTGCAGCACGAAGCGCGCTTTCAATTAAAAAGGTACCGGAACCGCAAAACGGGTCGTAAACCATCGAAAAAGGCTTGACCCGCGCTAAATCCAAAATGCCTGCCGCCAATGTTTCACGGATAGGCGCAAGTTTTGAGTTCTTTCGGTATCCGCGCTTATGCAGCCCATCGCCCGAAGTATCCAGAAGTAAGGAAGCCTGATCTTTATGGATTGCGAACTGAACCCTGTGAACCGCTCCGGTTTCTTGAAACCAATGGATATGATATCGGCTCTTCAACCGCTCCACGACAGCCTTTTTCACAATAGCCTGACAATCGGGAACACTGTGCAGTTTTGAAGAAATGGCATGCCCCTTTACTGGAAACGCGTCCAAAGGGTCAATCCACATCTCCCACGGAAGCGCCTTTGTCCCTTCAAACAATTGTTCAAAACTGGCAGCCGGAAATTCACCCATCAATAAAAATACTCGTTCCGCCGTCCGCAAGCACAAATTTGCGCGCGCCAGAAGCGCCAACGTCCCGGAAAACCGAACTCTTCCATCAGAGACCTGAACTTCCTCCGCTCCCATTCGGCGCAGCTCTCCTGCCAAAACGCTTTCCAAACCAAAGTGACACGGAGCCAAATAGTAATACTTCTCCACCGTTTTCTCCTTTATAATATGATTGTTTTATGACGGGTCACATGGCACCCGATATTGACTGCAACCGGCAAAGACGCGATATGGACGCCGTAATAACTCGATATTGACGGCAAGGGCTGTAACGCTCCCGCCAAACCCCTGCGCCCCTATTCCCAATTGGTTGATTCGGTTCAATAGCTCCGCTTCCATTTGAGCATAATCGCCATCGGGATTTCGAATTGCAATATCCCGACAAACCGCCTTTTTGGCCAGATACGGAGCAAATTCAAAATTACCGCCAATCCCAACGCCAACGACAAGAGGCGGACATGGATTGCCGCCCGCCGTTCTCACCGTTTCTACAACAAAATCCATCACGTCTTCCCGAGAAGCTGCCGGCGTCATCATTTTAAGTGCGCTCATATTTTCACTGCCAGCGCCCTTAGGCGCCACTGTAAGCCGTACCCGATCGCCCGTTACAAGCTCCGTATGAAGAATCACCGGCGTGTTGTCCCCGGTGTTCTGTCGCCGCAAAGGATCCGAAACCATAGATTTCCGCAAAAAGCCGTCTGTATATCCTTGTCTGACCCCTTCCGTTACCGCTTGTAACAGATCTCCTGTGCCGACCAAATGCACATCCTGTCCCACTTCGGCAAACACCACAGCCGTACCGGTATCCTGGCAAATTGGCAACTGTAACTCCGTTGCAGCCTTGAGATTTTCCTGCATATCCTGAAAAATCCCTTGGCAGACAGCGGAAGTCTCTTCGGTTGCAGCCGCTGAAATTCTTTGCTGCAAGCTCCTCGGCAAGCGCCGATTCGCTTCGATAGACAGTTCCCGCACAGCGGCAGAGATTTCACTCAAATCAACCGTCCTCATTTTGGCACCTCAAATCCATTCCCCATCTATCATAACGCGCTCGGGAACTGTATAAGGTGAAAAGGGATCCACATTGTCAGGATAAATCACCAAATCTGCGTCTTTTCCCACAGCTAGAGAGCCTACCCGATCTTCGATTCCGACCACCCTTGCCGCGTCAATGGTAACAGCGCGGAAAGCGTCCTGTCTGGACAACCCTTCTCTGACAGCAAGCGCGCAGGACAACGGAAGATATTGCTGCGGAATCACCGGATGATCTGTGCAAATGGCAACCAACGCCCCTTCCTCTTTTAAAACAGCAGGATTTTTCAAACACTGATTTTTCAGTTCCGGCTTTGACCGATCCGACATCAGCGGTCCGACAATGATCGATTCTTCCTGAAGCAGGTCGGCAACCAAATGCCCCTCCGTCGCATGGACAAGGACAACGTCCAAATGAAATTCCTTTCCAATGCGCAGCGCCGTAAAGATATCATCGGCGCGATGACAATGGAAAAACGCCTTGCCTTTCCGCTGAAAAATCGGGACAAGCGCCTCGCACTTGGCGTCGTATTCCGGTTCTTCTTTTCCTTCATCCTGCAAAGCGGATTCCAAATCGCAGGTATATCTCCGCGCCCGCTCCAGCTGTTCCCGAATTAGCGCCGCCGTCCCCATCCGTGTGACAGGTCCTGCGTCTTTTTCGTGATAAGTATTCTTAGGGTTTTCGCCCAGGGAAAATTTCATGCCAACCGGATTTTTGACTACCATGTCATCTATCCTGCGTCCGACCGTCTTGACGGCAATGAAGCTTCCTCCGATCGGATTGGCGCTTCCTGGTCCTGTCACAACTGTTGTAATGCCGGCAGAAGCGGCCTCAGAAAAGGCGCGATCCATTGGATTGATAGCGTCCAACGCTGAAAGCTGCGGCATAATCGGATCGCAATCTTCGTTTCCATCGTCCCCTTCAAAGGACAATCCGTCCTCCCACATTCCAATATGAGAATGAGCGTCAATGAACCCCGGATAAGCCGTCTTGCCGCGGAGCACCGTTACATCCGTCACATCCGTCGGACAATCCTCCATCGAACCCAAATCTACAATTCGCGCCTGATCGACCAACAGATATCCAAGAGGGATTTCCTGCCCTTCCATGGTAACGATTCGCAAATCTCTCAGTAATTTCATCTTCTATCCCTTTCTGATTATAAAACATCTCATCCTTTTGCAATGAGAGAACCCGGTTTAATGTTCATAAGTTGCCGCGTTGATAAATCCGGTATTAAAAGTATCCAACATCGAAAACGCCATGCTTGTCCCAAGCGCCACACAA
>CAKRVU010000139.1 GCA_934408835.1 uncultured Oscillospiraceae bacterium
TTTGGAGGAATCGAATACCAAAAAAGCGCGAAAGGAAAAGGCGGTAAAGGGTGTTTCTACTACAGAAAAACAGGAACTGATACCGATACAAAATGTAAAAACGCCGCAACAGATAGACGAATTGGTGCAAAGAGCTGTAGAGAGCGAAAAGGCGGAGCAAGCAGCAACCGGCTCTGTTCGAATGGAACAAAAACGGAGCGATTATCAGATCCCGCCTGCGCAATTGCTTCGACAGGTCAGCGGGAATGGGAACCGGGATGTCAGCGGGGAGCTGCGGGAAAACGCCGACCGGTTGGTAGACACATTGCGCAGCTTTGGCGTAGAGACAAGGATTGTCAATATCTGTCGCGGACCGAGCGTCACTCGGTATGAGCTACAGCCGTCGGCCGGCGTCAAAATCAGTAAAATCACCAATTTGGCGGATGATATTGCGTTAAGCCTTGCCGCTGGCGGCGTCAGGATTGAGGCTCCGATTCCCAACAAACCGGCAGTCGGTATTGAAGTCCCCAACAAACATAAGGATATTGTTACCCTTCGCGAGGTGGTGGAAAGCCGCGAGTTTACTCAGGCAAAAAGCTATTTAACCTTCTCTTTGGGGCGCGATATTGCCGGTAATATTGCCATTGCTGATATTGCGAGGATGCCGCATCTTTTAATTGCTGGTGCGACCGGTTCCGGAAAATCGGTCTGTATTAATTCTCTGATTATCAGCTTATTGTATAAAGCGCCTCCAGAAGAAGTACGGCTGTTGATGATCGATCCAAAGGTAGTGGAACTGGGTGTGTATAATGGGATTCCGCACCTGTTGGTACCTGTTGTCACCGATCCGCGAAAAGCGGCCGGTGCTCTTGGGTGGGCTGTGACGGAAATGCTCAATCGCTACAAATTATTTGCACAGACAGGCGTTCGGGACTTAAAGGGATTTAATCAGATTGCTGCGCAGGGGAAACGTGACGATAACGGAGAATTGCTTACCCCAATGCCTCAGATTGTGATTATTATTGATGAGCTTGCTGATTTGATGATGGCAGCCTCGCGAGAGGTGGAGGATTCCATTTGCCGTTTGGCGCAGATGGCGCGTGCTGCCGGAATGCACCTGGTGATTGCAACGCAGCGTCCGTCTGTCGATGTCATTACCGGTGTCATTAAAGCCAATATTCCGAGCCGTATCGCTTTTACTGTTTCTTCGCAGGTGGATTCCAGAACGATACTGGACGGCAGCGGAGCGGAAAAACTTCTTGGAAAAGGGGATATGCTGTTCCATCCTATGGATCAACAAAAGCCTGTTCGCATTCCAGGATGTTTTGTTTCTGATAAAGAGGTAGAAGAAGTAGTCTCTTATATCAAATCACAAGAGGACGCCGACTATAGTGAGGATATTCTCGAAGAGATTGAAAAGAAGGCCGCCGAGGAAACGTCGGATAACCGAGGGAAGGAATCGGACGAATATGACAGTATGCTGCCGGCTGCGGTTGAGGTAGTGCTGGACGCCGGACAAGCTTCCACATCGTTTTTGCAGCGCCGCCTAAAAGTGGGTTATGCGAGAGCCGCGCGTATTATGGATGAGATGGAGGAACAGGGGTTTGTTGGACCGCAAGAAGGGAGCAAATCCCGTGAAATTCGGATTACCAAGCAGCAATGGTTGGAAATGAGTCTGGCGCAGTCGGCAAAAGAGGAGGCTGAACAACGACATGGTTGAGTTTTTACCGGTCAGTCGAGCCGATATGACCAAACGCGGCTGGGATAGATTGGATTTTGTATTTGTAACAGGTGACGCCTATGTAGACCATCCCAGCTTTGGGACGGCCATTTTGTCGCGATTGCTGGAGGCAAACGGCTATCGCGTCGGCATTATCTCCCAGCCGCAGAAGCCGGCGGATTGCCTGAGATTGGGTGAACCGAAATACGCTTTTTTGGTCAATTCCGGGAATGTGGATTCTATGGTAGCACACTATACCGTTGCGAAACGGCGGCGGAACAAGGACAGCTATTCGCCGGGAGGCGTTATGGGGTTACGACCGGATCGCGCGGTGACTGTTTACACCCGTTGGATTCGTCAGGTGAGTCAGCAGCCGGTGGTAATCGGCGGACTGGAAGCTTCTTTGCGCCGCTTTGCGCACTACGATTACTGGGAGGATACGGTACGTCCGTCTATTTTGGAAGAGAGCGGAGCAGACCTTCTGATTTATGGAATGGGCGAAAAGCCTCTTCTTGAGATTGCCAAGCGGCTTTCTGCGGGAGAGTCGCTTTCGCAGATACGAGATGTTTTGGGCACTTGTTACTTGACAGAACCCAAAAACACCCCGTTTGGCTGCAAGGAATGTCCGTCGTTTTCGCAGGTCGCTTCCTCTAAAACCGCCTATGCCAAGAGTTGCCGAATTCAATATTTGGAACAGGATGAGGTGACGGGGCGTACCGTGATTCAGCGGCAGCGGCAGCAGATGCTGGTACAAAATCGACCGATGCCCGTTTTAACGCAGCAGGAGCTTGACGAGGTGTTTGCGCTCCCGTATCAGCGAACCTATCATCCGATGTATGAGAAAAACGGCGGGGTGCCGGCCATATCCGAGGTACAGTTTTCCATTGCACACAACAGAGGCTGCTTTGGTGACTGTAATTTCTGTGCGATTGCACTTCATCAGGGAAGGCGCGTGACAGCCAGGAGCGAAGACTCCATTTTAAAGGAGGCGAGGGCACTAACAGCGTTGCCCGGTTTTAAGGGATATATCCATGACGTTGGCGGACCTACTGCAAATTTCCGACATCCTTCTTGCAAAAAACAACTGACTGAAGGAATGTGCCGCGGAAAGAAATGCCTTGCGCCAACGCCTTGTCCGAACTTACTGGTAGATCACACAGAATATTGTAATATTCTGCGAAAATTGAGAGAACTTCCCGGCGTAAAAAAGGTGTTTATCCGTTCTGGAATCCGATACGATTATCTGGTTCGCGATTCGAGCGATGAGTTTTTGAACCAATTGGTGCGCTATCATGTAAGCGGACAACTGAAGGTTGCACCGGAACATTGTGCCAATGCGGTGCTGGATTGTATGGGGAAGCCGCACGTAGAGGTTTTTGAAAAATTTATGAAGCGGTTTTACCGAGCGACTGCGCGGGCAAACAAGGAACAGTATCTGGTGCCCTATCTGATGTCCTCTCATCCTGGTTGTCGCTTGCAGGAGGCGATTGAGCTTGCCGTCTTTTTAAAAAGGAACCGTATCCGTCCAGAACAGGTGCAGGATTTTTATCCGACGCCCGGAACCATTTCTACTTGTATGTTCTTCACCGGAATTGATCCGTTGACTATGGAGAGCGTATCGGTTCCGAGAACATCGGAGGAAAAAGCGATGCAACGCGCGTTGCTGCAGTTTTATATTCCGAAAAATCGTGCGCTGGTGTTAAAAGCATTAAAACAAGCAGGTAGATTGGATTTGGTTGGAACAGGACCGGATTGCCTCATTCGCGGGGAGCCGTCCAGACAGGGATATCCATATCAGGAGGGGAAAAAGTGGCAAAGAGGAAAAGGCGTCGCAAATCGAAAAAAACGCTGAAAGTTCTAATGATTGGAATTGTATCCGTGCTCCTTGCGATCGGGTGGTATTATATCGATCCAAACGGACAGATTTCTACGGCGGTCATAGGACCGGATACCGATGTGAGCGTCCATTTTATTGATGTCGATCAAGGCGACTGCGAGTTGATTATCGATCATGGTGAGGCCATATTAATTGACGCCGGTGAAAATGATCAGGGAGAAAAGGTGGTGCAGTATTTACGAAGCCATGGAGTTGATCACTTAAAGCTTGCCATTGGCACCCACCCGCATTCAGATCATATCGGCGGAATGGATGTGGTGCTGAAAAACATTCCAACGGAGGAACTGATTCTTCCGAATGTTTCTGCGGAATGCGTTCCCACAACGCGTACATATCAAGAAGTATTGGAAGCGGCTGAGAAAAACAACGTCCCGATTACCTGGGCGGCGCCCGGCATGGAATATCCGGTTGGTGAAGGTGTTTTGTCCATATTAGGTC
>CAKRVU010000140.1 GCA_934408835.1 uncultured Oscillospiraceae bacterium
GTATAATAATTGGTTTGTCGAGCGTCAAATGCGTAACGCTCCGTTACATCATTTCTACTTAAATCTTGGTCATTCAGTAGCTCACATATATTAATAACTCGTTCAAACGAGTCTGCTTGCGGAAAAGGTATTTGAGGCTCCTTCTCACAAATTGTGGCGTACAAAACTTGCTGAATGTCATCAACTGTGATAGCAGTATCTTCAACAGAGTAATTTTTCTGCCTAACAAGAACTATGGAACTATAATTATCCGGATCTGCAAATTCATACTCATAAATGTGGTAAATACCATTAGAATATACCAAAAATAATGGTCTTACTGGCTTTGTAATACGGCTTTTCCATACTCGGTAGGGGTAATACAACTGTCGGACTAAGAAGTCATCGGACAAATCACGTTTTGCCTCAAACAAGGCCAAACTACGGATGCCTTCATATGCTGCGTCAATTTCAATCTGTGCGTTGTTTACAGTGATGGTTGATAAAGATTTGCTTTTCAAATTGCCAATATTAAAATCAAAAACGCCTGAACCCATTCTACCGGAAACTGTGGGTACGATTTCCCCATCGTCTAAAAAGTCAGCGACTATGCCAGCTGCAACAGCACAGTTGAGCGCAATTGCTTCGCTCGGAATGTTGCTGCTATCCAAACTCTGTATATATGCCGGAAGCGAAACTCTTGTTATCTGAGAATTATCCGGCTCAAATCTGTGGTAGGCATCAAAATGCGAGATTATATAGTCGCCACGGGTAATCGGTAAAATAGAAAGTCGATGATCCGCAAAAATCTGCGGCAAATTGATTGTGTGGTCAAACTTTGCCATCAAGCGAGGTTCACGTACTTCTTTTATTTGCCTTGCAGATATCTGAAACTGCCCTGTTCTTTCAATATGTCTCAAAATATCGTGTTTTTCAAATAATGCTTCCCACGCTATATCATTCAGACCTTTTGGTCGTTCACTCATAATTTCGTACCACTACTTCGTCAACATCTCCACGTTTTGAAGCAACTGAATTAACAGCACGTTTCGCTTGAACAATAGTGATGTTATATGCAGCATATTGATCAGTGATAAACTCTGTCGCAGAATTTGAAAGCATAAATTTGATACCACGAGCAGTTAAATCATCGCAACATTTGCGTAACCTTATTTGATCGGCACGGGAAAATCCGCCTTTTGAGTACCCTGTGAAACTTGCAGTTTCTGAAACAGGGTCATAGGGTGGGTCGAGATATACAAAAGCACCTTTTGGAACATTTTTCAAAACTTCCGCATAATCCATTGTAGTCATATGAATATCAGCAGAATTAAAATAGGCACTTACAGCCCGCAATACAGGTGCATTAACAATGTTGGGATTTCGATAGTTTCCGAACGGGGAATTAAATTCCCCCGCATTGTTCACACGATACAAGCCGTTAAAACAAGTTTTATTCAAGTACAATATACGAGCTGCTTTTTGAACATCGGACAACGCCTCGTAATAGGCCTTGTCACGATCCCAATCTCTGACTAAATAGAAATACTCTGCCGTATTTTTGTATTTTTCTAATTCTGCAATCAATTCTTCAACATTTTCTTTGATTATAGTATAAACCCGAATAAGCTCTGGATTGATATCATTGATATATGCTGTGTTCGGTTGCAGATGGAAAAGCAGCGCACCTCCACCGACAAACGGCTCGCAGTATGTTGTAATCTTAGTCGGTAACAACGGCCGAAATGTTTCCAGTAGTTGTCGTTTTCCGCCTACCCATTTTAGTACAGGGGCTATCAGTTTATTTTTCTTCATTTTGTCCACCCCTTTCCTTGTTACATAAATATACATATTAAATTATACCACCTCTCCTACTCAAATTCAACTACTCGACCGAAAATTTCAAAATTTTTCTTTCCATCTTGCTCGTCAGTTGCAGTAATAAATCAAGCGTGTCTGTTCATTTTTGCCTCCTCTAACTACACACAGAACTTGATCGTTTCTTAAATACTACCCGAAAAAGACCGCAACGATAAACGTCTCAACTGCTTTTATGATGTCTTAATCAATTGATTTGTCAACATTTTTCTGTTTTATGGGGAACTTCACTGATACTGAGCCATGATTTTATCAAGCCCGGAAGCCACACGTTTTTTATCTTCTAGATTGAAATGAGCGTAAAATTTAGCGGTTGTAGTAATATCGCTATGTCCAAGCCACATTTGAATATCACGAATATCGTACCCGTTTTTGTGTAATATGGTAGCGCAGCTATGGCGCAGATCGTGAAACCGAATGACGCGCAGCCCGGAATGAATCAAACATTTTTTAAAGTTGGATGTTAAAAAAGCAGGCGATATCTTAGAACCGTCCGGCTTCAGACGAACCGGAAAGGTAGTTGACCAAACGAAAAAAGGACAATAAAAAAAGCCTCTTGATGTAGAAATATACACCAAGAGGGAATTTTTATATCAAGAGGATAACGACACATCAAGCAGTTCGAGAAAGAAATATTTAAATTAACAGATTGTTTTTTGAATACTATATTTTATCTCCATATGGCAGAGCTTTGAATTTATCGCCTCTCTATTATGCCAGTGGTTTACCGCTGAACACGGGGAAACCGTTGAACTCGCCGTAGTCCGCAATATGCTCCATATGCTTGAGGGCGTCCATATCTTCGTTAGAAATCACGAAGTCTACATCGGCATTGTTTGCCATGTGGTCAGGATTTGCCGTCTTAGGAAGTGCAACTGTGCCAAGCTGAATGACATAACGAATGCAGAGCTGTGCGGCGGATACGCCATACTTCTTCGCCATCTCTGCAATCGCCGGATTCTTGAGTGCTTCTCCATGGGCAATCGGAGAATAAGCCTCTACCTGAACACCTTGTTCTTTGCAGAAATTCACCAGTTCCAGATCGGTATTGCTGATGTGTAGCAGAATCTGGTTAACCATCGGTTTTACGCGGCAATCTGGTAGTAGGTTTTCAAGGTCGTCCTCTAGAAAATTCGACACACCAATGACCTTTACTTTACCTGCCGTCTGTGCATCTTCCAACGCGCGCCACACAGCTTTGTTTTCTTGGAAATAGCGTTTTTCCGCACGGAACTCGTTCCACGGTTGGGGAGAGTGAATAATCATCTGATCCAGATAGGCAAGCCCCATCTTTTCCAGTGTTTTGTCAATAGACTTTGCAGCATCATCATAGGTTTTCAGCTCTGCCACTACTTTGCTGGCAACGAACAGCTCTTTGCGGGGAACTCCGCAGGTACGCACACCTTCACCAACACCGCGCTCATTTCCGTAAGCCTGCGCTGTGTCGATCAACCGATAGCCCAGTCTTACAGCAGTGCGGACAGCTTCCGCTGACTTGTCATCATCAATCAACCAGGTACCGAGTCCCAGTTTGGGAATATTCATGCCGTTTGCCAATTCATAGGTTTCTTTCAAAATCATTGTCGATTCTCCTTTACAGTTTAGCGTATTCTTCATCGGATACCGGTTCGCACCACTCATTTTTGCAATTCTCGCCGGGAACCTCCACGGCAATATGGTTAAACCAACTATCCTTTTTTGCACCGTGCCAGTGCTTGACATTTGCGGGAATCATAATGACGCTGCCTTCATGCAGACTGACAGCCGTTTTGCCTTCTTCCTGATACCAGCCCTCACCGGTGGTGCAAATCAGCAGTTGTCCGCCTCCTTTTGTGGCGTGGTGGATATGCCAGTTGTTGCGGCATCCAGGCTCAAAAGTCACATTGGCGGCAAACAAACCACTTTGCGGATCAGTCAGCGGATTCAAAAAAGACTCGCCGATAAAATACTGCGCAAATTCTGTGTTTGCAGTACCTGTCCCAATCACGTTTGCCTGTTCAAACGTCTCTTTGTTTTCATACTTCATTATA
Source organism: uncultured Oscillospiraceae bacterium (assembly GCA_934408835.1). Lineage (GTDB taxonomy): Bacteria > Bacillota > Clostridia > Oscillospirales > Ruminococcaceae > CAKRVU01. Next base: position 3,888 of record CAKRVU010000140.1, read on the forward strand.
AAGCCTCCTAATCATCACTTTTCTACGGTATAGCGCAGCCAAACTGCCCCGCCGGTCATTACTTTTGCTTCTTTCAGCGAAAAGCCGATAGGCTGATTCTTGGAAAGCCCTTCTTTTGCCCGAAAGAGCGGAGGTG
>CAKRVU010000141.1 GCA_934408835.1 uncultured Oscillospiraceae bacterium
ACATGGCACTCCTGCACCTTGCCGCAGGAATCATCGCCCTTAGGAAAGTCAATGCTATTTAGGGATAAGCTCTTAATGGACTTGTGATATAAGAATAAAAATGCTTTAATGACATAATCCGTTGAAATAGAGAATCCTTTTTGTCCAACATTATCAATCAGGTTTGATATTTCCGTACGTGCATCTTTTGTCCAGTTTGCAACCATCAAAGAGAACAATATCATAGGAAATGTTAATGCTGTTCCGCCGGAGTTGATTCTTGTGAAAATGTTCACAGCCTTATCAGGATTAGCGTCATCCTCTTCGTAATAATTGATTGTCAAATTTGTAAAGATAACTTTTTCTAACGACCTTAAAATGGATTTTTCTTCCTTTGTAAAATCGTTATCATCAATAAAGTCATCAAGACTGTAATCTGAATTTATGTGAAGATCGATAATTCTCCCAACTCTAAACCATTTTTCGCCTAGTGAATCAGGGACTAAATCTTCGGCCCATCCCTTTTTAAATTCAAATACATAAGTTTTTGAATTTTCTTCAGTCTCATTATTTTTTTTCAATCGAAGATAAAGACGCTTTTCAGGAAAAGACGTTGGAGAATAATCCCAGGATTTTTTGTATTCGTGACTTGCGTAAGTCCCGTACAAACCTATATTGAGAGATGTAAGGCGTTGCTGACCGTCTAGAACAGCAAAGAAATCGTTTGAAGAAGCGGTATCCACAACCTCATTATGGATCTTATGTCGTTCAATAAAAGAATTCAAAAAACGATAGAATTTCCAACTTCCCTTAGCATTGCCAGACACTTTCCAAAAAAGCATTGAACTGATGGGATAGCCTCTCATTATCGAGTCGAATAAATTTTCAATCTGGTACTCTTTCCATACATATTTACGCTGAAATGCAGGCAGCAGATAGTTGCCTCGTCTAACATACTCTAATACATTATAAATTGTTATTGGGGATTGAAATCCTGACATTTTTATTATTCCTTTTTTTTCGATTTTTTTGATAAGCTATAGGTAAAAGACCTTTCCTAGTTCGTTAATTTTAATGACATTCTGTTTCTGGAGTTGATCAATAACTCGGTCTATTTCAGCATCGTCAATTCCATCACGAAAATTGAACATCGTCTTAACAGAATTGAAAAGAGTCTTACGCTTTCCAGGTTTTAACTTTTGGAGACGTTTAACAATATCGGGAAATTCAGCAACATGCTTAGCAGTTGTTGAATTTTGTTCAATTTCTTCTTTGCGAGCCATCTGCAACATCGTTTGTGCAAGAAGCAACTTATCACGATAAGATAGTGATTTTGCTAAAGATTCTATTTCGTCATAGATCATTTTTGATTATTCCTTAGTTAGCATATTATCTTTATAAAGGCTTAAAAAAAGATCAACTTCTGCAGTACACGAAAGATCCCATTTGTCTTGAAGGAAGCGAATTGTGGCACAAAATTCCTTATAATCTTCAGGTGTATAACTAGGTGCTGAGGACTTTAATTGAGATATTCCCATTTGGTTAATCACCTCAATTACTCGACTGTTCAATACGATATTCTCGCATGGTTTAAAAGCGGTCATCAGATCCGTAAAAATACTGGTTCCTACTCCGGAGATTTTTTTCATTGACTGATAATTTCTATCGAAGATATCTTCCGAGGAATATCCTTTATTACAATCAAAACGTATGCATTGAATAAGTTTTCTGATTTTAGAAATTTGATGTCTAAATTTCTGACGAGCATACATTAAGCCTGAAGGAAAGTGATTTAAAGCCTCCTTAAACTGTTCAATATTCAAATTTTGATTTTTTAGGATATTACATGCTTTTTTATAATCCCCCAGACGATTTAACAACTCTGAGTTGCTACGTTCTTTATATATATGCAAATATTTCTGTAAATCAACAAATACTTTGTTTTTTTCCTTTTGAGATTGATTCCTAACGATGCTCACAACACCATCATTTCGGTGAAATTTTTCATATTCATCGCGATATTTTTTTAATTCTACATTTGTGCAGCGCGATGAATTTTCATCGTTTTTCAAGCTTTCGATATATGAACTCAGCTCATTTTCTATTATAGATCCATTTTTTACGGAAATACAAGAGGACAATTCATAATTTGTCTCCAGGCCCCCTTTCGTCATATTTGCCGAACCGATGATGGCGAAAGTTGCTTCAGAATTTTTAAATAAATAAAGTTTTGGATGAAATGTTACAGATAATTCCGAGGAATGAACAATAAACAGATTAACCCCTAAGCTCCGCATTTTTTGCAAAGCGTCTGGTTCTGTTTGGAAGAAGTCTATTCCAACAAACATTGTCATTTTTTTCTTTAATCTTCGGGCGTTTTTTAATATTGATTTCGACAAACTACTTTTTTTGAAAAAAGCCGTGCATATCACAACTTCGTCGGCAGAAGTCATATTTTTTTCTATAACATGCTTATGATTTTCGTTTACAAGAAGTGTTGTCATTGGGAAACCTCTCTTTTATTTTTCAGGGAAAAATCTATGCTCTATTACCTTTCTTCTGGTTGCATTCGCTACAGAGAACTTGACCATTTTCTACGATGGTCTTGCCGCCATTACTCCAAGCCTTAATGTGATCGGCCTGGTAATCATTCCATTCGCATTTCTTGCCACATATTTGGCAGATACCATTATCCTTACGGAAAATAACGCGACGCTGAACCTCATCAAAAAGGCGTTTCGGATCCCTGGGGCAAAGGTCTGTAATATGCTGGAACAAGTCCTCCATCAAGAATTTATGACGATATTCCAGTGAATCAAAGGCATCCGTGCTATGTGCGGTCTTTTCATGGTAGGCGACAAATCCAGGATTCTGTTCCTCTGCTGGTTTACCCTCGTCCCAAGTCCTACGAAGTTCAAAATCAACAAACCACTTAGCGATTTCGGTTTTGCGTCCCTTGATGACATAATTTTCCATCAAGTCAGATACCAAAATAAATAGGGAAACAACGTTGTATCTCTTCAGATCTGGATCTTCAGACGGGAACATTTCCTTGAGATAATTAAGGACTTTTTTCACCTGTTTTGCTTTTGCAGAATTCGTGTCAAAGTCTTTGTTGTTGTCATACATCAAATTCAAGTCACGATCTTTGATGTTGCAGATTTTTCCGCTTAAGGTCAGCAAGCACATCTGTGCGGCAATATGTTCAAAGGTAAAGCGAGAGTTTGCAAAATGAACAGATCCAAAGAAAGGATGTCCTGCAATACAGCAAACGAAATTGCGCATTTTACCAACGCGTGCATGGCGTTTTTCTTGTGCCTTAAGGCTTGTACCGTTCTGCAAGCGAAGGAACATTTCTCGAACTTCTTCATCGGAAGAATCTTCAATCACAGCAATGTCCAGGAGATACTGGTCAAGGGCAATCACTAATTCTGGTTCAAGTTGGCTATACTTTAAGCCTGCAATAGCAACACCATCAATTGGATCGGAGTCTTTTGCAAGAGCGAAGTCACCAGCCATATAGCCCCAAATTGCACGAAGGCGCTGCTGACCATCAACCACATCAAATTTTTGAGGTTTATCGCAAACCTGATGCCAATAGAATTTTGGAACATCGTAGCCACGCAAGATGGAGTCCATCAACATTTGCTTCTGAGCAGTGGTCCACACGGCAGGACGCTGATAATCAGTATCAGTGTTAATTCTTTTACGGAGTTTGAAAGTAGTAGAAAGAGGCCAAGTTTTCTTATTGATTTTCATAATTGTGTCCCTAAAATCTTACTATTTACAATGGTAGTGTCAAGTTTTTTTCGCAAAAATAGTTTGTTCCAACGTAGATTTTAGGCCGATCTCATATTCTTTTTCATCTCGCTTTCCACTTCTCT
>CAKRVU010000142.1 GCA_934408835.1 uncultured Oscillospiraceae bacterium
TCCATATTGAGCGCCTCTCCTAGTTTTTTTGCTTGTGGAATGAGTTCGGTCAGATCACTTTTATATTGTTCAAACGCAATAGCATTCATATTTTATCGATTCCTTTATATCAAATATCATTATAAAACGGCGCGGTAAAAACGGTTCTGTTTCCGCTTTGCAAACAGAATGTGATGGATAATGTACAGCTTTTTGGGGTCAGGTCAGCGTCGCCACATTTTCCAGATACTGCGTGGGGAAGGCGTCATCCCGTAAAGAAGAACGCCTGTTCGGTAAATTTTAACTCCAATGTAGCCGGTACCGAAAATGGTGAGCAGGTTGATGAGAATTGCAAGTAAAATTTCCCAGCTTGCAGGGGTTCCGATACAGATGCGGGCAAACATGGAGATGGAAGAGAAAAAGGGGAGGAAGGACAAGACAATAGATGAAACGGCGTCCGGTTGATACATGGTATGAATTCCGCCGAAAAAGACAAACAGCGCCAGAAGAACCACCGGCATTGATATTGTGTTCAAGTCCTCAATTCGACTGACAAGAGACCCGATGGCGCCAAACAAAAAGGCGAAAGACAAAAATCCGAACAGGAAAAAGAGCAGCCAATCAAGCAGGAGCTGTATGGATTGAGTGAGAAAAGGGAGCAGGAAGGTCAACGGCTGATAGCTGTTCCGATTGATAGCAATGGTAATTCCGGCAGTCGCAGCAAAGCAGAACAGTTGTGTTAAAGCAGCGGCACATGCGCCAAAAATTTTACCGAATATCAAATTCGTAGGGTTCGCGTAGGTAATCAGCACTTCCATTGTACGAGTGCTTTTTTCGCCCGCCACTGAGGTGGCTACAAACTGTCCATACAGCATGATACAAATGAACAGAAGGATAGACATCAGGTAAACGAAAAAGAAACTGCCAATATCGAAGTTGCTGTTGGCGTTTTGGATGGAGATGGAGGCGGTATGGGAAAAAACCTCATCGGCTTGCTGCGGGGATAATCCCGCCTGTTGTAGCATGTAGCCTTGATACAGGGTGTTGCAGACAGTGGAGAGTTCGTCTGGGAAGGAAGAAAAGAGGGAGTCCTCAACATTAATTTCAAATTGATCGGGCGCAGTCACCGAAATCACTGCGTCATAATCGGATTGTTCCGTTGGCTCTGAGAGGGGTTCTTCCAACAAGGTGGGAGACGCGACGGAAGAAAATGATGCTAAAAGAGTTTCTTGCGGATAGATATTTTCGTTTTGTACAATGGCGATAGACGGTAGTTGATCGGTTTCCGATGGGTTACCTTGTGAAATCATTCCGATAATAGAAGGGAGGCTCAGAACAACGGCAATGAAAACGATGCCAAGAATGGAGACAATACGGAACGCTTTGTTTTTCAGATACTCGCAATATTCAAAGCGGAACACAGTGCCCAATTGTTTCACAACGAATCACCAGCCTTTTCTACAAAGATTTCTTCCAAGGTGGGTTCCATCACTTCAAACCGTTCGATTGAGACGTTCATGGCAATCAGACTGTGCAATAAAGCGTCCTTTTCCTGTGGGGAAGAGAGGGTAATTTGAGAAGATTCATTCTGTTGCGAAAGCGAGACGACCATGGGAAGCGCTTCTATTGCGGCAATTTGAGATTCCGGTATTCCCTCCACTTGAACGCGATTGCGAGGGTATCTCTTTTTGATCTGCGACAGCTTTCCTGAAAGAACGATTTTTCCTTGATGAAGGATGGTAATATTTTCGCAGAACTCTTCTACATAACTCATTTGGTGGCTGGAGAAGAGGACTGGTTTTCCCTGGGCGGTTTGTTCTAACACCAGCTCCTTCAGCAGCTTTGCATTGACAGGGTCAAGACCTGAAAACGGTTCGTCTAATACAATAATTTGCGGGTCTCCGATCAAGGCGGCGATTAACTGTATTTTTTGTTGATTTCCCTTTGATAGGGTTTCTAATCTTTTTTGGGCGAACGATTCGAGCTGCATACGCATGAGTAAACGGGTAGCCTGCTTTTTGGATTCTGCGCCGGATAGCCCTTTTAGTTGACCTATATATTGCAGCTGGGTCAGGACGTTCTTTTTGGGATAAAGGCCTCGTTCTTCAGGAAGGTAACTGAATGAAACGGTCGATCGATCCAGCGGTTTTCCGTCTAACAGGATGTTGCCGCCATCGGCTGAAATAATATCCAGCAAGATACGGATACTGGTGGTTTTTCCGGCGCCGTTTCGTCCTAAAAGACCCAATGCTGTGCCACTCTCTACAGAAAAAGAGATATCCTGGAGCACTTTTTGGGAGCCGAAACTTTTTTGAATATGTTGAAAGGATAGTCGCATAAGACGCCTCCCCGCCTTTTTATAAATCGGTTTGTAGATTCAGTTCTGGTTCAATATGGATATGTTTTATTATAACGGAAGCGCAAAGGAATGTCAAGAAAGATCAAAATAGAAAAACACGCCCATTTCAATAAAGACGGTATCATAGAACTTGGAAGATGAGATAAATAAAAGAAACGAGAGAACGGATATGCAAAATAGAGGGTACGTGGCATGCAAGTTGTGTGAAATATGCGACTGGGAATCCCAGTGATTTGCGCGGAAAACCGGCAGAGATTTCTGGTAAAAGAACTGAGAATTCGCGGAATACCATCGAAATCAACCTTTGTGAAAATCTTGGGCAGGGCGGATGACAGAGGAGGCGGAAACACAGTGATCGAGATATTTCGAAAACGGTTTGGCAATAGAAGGAGAAGTAGTGTAATGGACAGAGAAGCATTCATGAAATCTTGGTTTTTCAAGAGAGTGCCTACGTTAAGTGTTGAAATTTTCGTCGTCCTGTGGTATCATGTTCCCGAGTCATAGCGGATCTCCATGGTTTTTGTTGTTTGGAAATTTCAATGATACCGCATCTGCTATGGCTTTTTCTAGCTGTTCGATTTTGCGTTACCATGAATCAAACCTAAAAAACTATTTTATTTTTAATTTTTTGCTTGACAATCAAAAAATGCTATGATATACTATAATAGTAAATTTTACAGAGTAAAAATGATAGAGCGTTGAAAATATCAAATCAAAAAGGTTTTGCATTGAATTTATGCTTGATTCCATATTGATTGAAGTTTTTGACGTTATAATCTTTTTCAAACTTGAATGTTTGTTTTTATGTCTCTTCGGTTTCTCGATCAGGATATTGGTAGTAGGCTTAAAATAATAGATGCCGGAATGATGGAATTGGCAGACGTGCTGGACTCAAAATCCAGTGGTGGCGACACCGTGCGGGTTCGACCCCCGCTTCCGGCACCAGATCATAATAACTCGCAAACTTTTGATATATCAGGGTTTGCGAGTTTTTTATATGTCCGATAGTTCTATGCAGAGTTCCTCTTAAAGTTTAAAGTGTAAGATGAAATTCAGGTACATGATATCACTGATCATCTGTACATTGTCTTTTCGGTTGAACGAAGTGGGGAAGCGCGAGGGCAATACAGCAGGGAAATCAGTTATTCTATTTCCGGCGGGGATACAACAGTCAAGTAGCTCATGACACTTATTAGAGAGTATTGGAAAATTGAGTTTACGCAATGGATGCTAGACATTTTTTTCAGAAAATGACTGCCGTTTCCTGAGCGAAAACGCGCATAAGACCATGAATGTCTTGTGAAACTTTGTTCTTGTTGTCTATAAAAATTTCATTACTACATCTGCTAAAAAGTCTTTCATCAAGGCAGGCATGCTCGCTGTTCTTTTTGTACACTAATCGTTTGCTTGACTCCTTTGTGTTTTATGAGACGGGCGGTAGATAGAAAAAAGCGGGTGAGACTGTGTGTTCGTCTCACCCGCCGTAAACAGCTGTTTATCAGCAGCTTT
>CAKRVU010000143.1 GCA_934408835.1 uncultured Oscillospiraceae bacterium
GAAATACAGCTTGAAGATTTTGAACCTAGTTTGGAGTTTCCGTCTGATCCTGTGCCGATTGACCCGAAGGTTGTGACGGATGATCTGATTGAACGCGGTCGGAAGGACGGAAAGCTGCATGCGCAGGAGATTGCCGTGGTGTTGGATGAATTGGATTTCAGCCCAGAGCAATTGGTGCAATTATATGAAAAGCTGGAACAGTATCATATTGAGCTGGTAGATCACTTAGATAACGATGAAATTGATTTGTCTCTTGAATTGTCCGATGTGGTCAAGGAAGAGCCGTCTGTTTCTGTCGACGGTGTCAATATTGACGATCCGGTCAAGGTGTATTTAAAGGAAATCGGAAAGGTTCCGCTGTTGACTGCTGATGAAGAGGTGAACTTAGCGCAGCGGATGTCGGAAGGAGATCCGGAAGCCCGCAAGCGCCTTTCGGAAGCAAATTTGCGGTTGGTTGTCAGCATCGCTAAGCGTTACGTAGGCCGCGGAATGCCGTTTTTGGATTTGATTCAAGAAGGAAACCTGGGACTGATTAAAGCGGTCGAAAAATTTGATTATACCAAAGGGTTCAAATTCTCAACTTATGCGACTTGGTGGATTCGGCAGGCGATCACCCGCGCAATCGCCGACCAGGCGCGCACCATTCGGATACCGGTACACATGGTGGAGACCATCAACAAGGTAAAAAAAGCCTCGAGTCATCTTTTGCACACCAACGGACATGAGGCGAGCGCGGAGGAAATTGCGGCTCTTTTAGATATGTCGGTGCACAAGGTGCAGGAAATCCTTCGTGTATCTCAGGAACCGGTCTCTTTGGAGACGCCGATTGGCGAAGAGGAGGACAGTCATTTAAGCGATTTTATTCCAGACGATGACGCTCCGGCGCCGGCGGACGCTGCTTCACATGCATTATTGCGGGAACAGTTAAAGGAAGTGCTGGGTACCTTGACCGAGCGGGAGGAGAAGGTGCTTCGTTTGCGCTTCGGCTTGCTCGATGGTCGGTCGCGGACGCTCGAAGAGGTAGGACGCGAATTCAAGGTGACGCGGGAGCGAATCCGCCAGATTGAAGCGAAGGCGCTTCGCAAGCTTCGTCACCCCAGCCGTTCCAAAAAGTTAAAGGACTTTTTGGATTAGAACAGGAAGAAAGCAATGTATATTAATTTGGAATCGGATTACGCTGTGCGCATTTTAACCGAGCTTTGCCGACGTACCGGGCGGACTGACGCAGGAACCTTGGCGGACGCAACGGGAGTGACGCCGCGTTTTACCCTGAAAATTTTAAGGAAACTGGTGGCTTCAGAGCTTGTTTGTTCTTTTAAAGGAACGCACGGTGGTTACCAGATTGCAAAAAAGCCGGAGGATATCACATTGCTTGAAGTGATTGAGCTGATGGAGGGCAGGTATTGCTTTAGTCGCTGTTTGGACAATGAGCACAGTTGTGCCGGACGGGGGCAGTTAGATTGCTGCAAGGTGCAGCAGGTGTATCTCGATATCAGCGAGCTGGTTCGCTCCAAGCTCCGGGCGGTCACTCTGGATCAATTGCTTTAGCGCTCCGGTCAAGTAAAAACAAAACGGAAAGGGAATTCTGATTTTAGAATTCCCTTTTTTGCAGTGTGAAAAATGTTGCATTTTTTTTTGCAAAACCCCTTGACAGTTCCGCAAAATTGAAATATACTAATATACTGTATCAAAATGTAAAAGTGTGCAATTTTTGGTTGCTGCTTGATTGGATGACAGAGCATGAGTGCCGTTTTTATCTGGCTTTTGCAACAATTTTTAGCATTACGGCCGGTCGGTGGGTCTATGCGACGGGGAATTGAAATGGAGGTATTGGCTTATGGTGAATGTGACACCTGTCAAGATGGGAAAGACCACACGTATGAGCTTTGCGCGGATTCATGAGGTTTTAAAGATGCCGAATCTGATTGAAGTGCAAAAAAATTCATATCAGTGGTTTTTGGAGGAAGGCTTGAAGGAGGTTTTTCACGACGCGGCATATATTTCCGACCATACCGGTAATTTGACGCTCGAGTTTGTGGATTATTCCTTTGATAAGACTCCAAAATACGATGTGACGGAGTGTAAGGAACGGGATACCACCTATGCAGTGCCTTTGCGAGTGAAAACACGTCTGAAGAATTTGGAGACAGGTGAGGTAAAGGAACAGGAAATTTTTCTCGGAGATTTCCCATTGATGACCAAAAGCGGCACCTTTGTCATCAACGGCGCAGAGCGCGTGATTGTTTCTCAGCTGGTGCGTTCTCCCGGCGTTTATTATAGCAGCGAATATGATAAAACCGGAAAGAAGAAGTTTTCTTCTACTGTGATTCCGAACCGCGGCGCTTGGTTGGAATACGAGACTGATTCAAACGACATTTTTTATGTGCGGATTGATAAAAATAGAAAAATCCCCATCACTGTTCTGATTCGTGCGCTGTTGCGAGTGGAAGACGTTGCTGCGTCGGAAAATCAGGTGTTTAGCAACGACATGGGAACAGACCAGGAAATTTTGGAGTTGTTTGGTGAAGACAGCCGGATGATACAGACTATCCAGGAGAAAGACAACACCAAAAATGGAGAGGACGCATTGCTTGAGGTGTATCGGAAACTGCGTCCGGGCGAGCCGCCTACGTTGGAAAGCTCCGTCACCCATTTGCGGAACCTTCTTTTCGATGATCGCCGCTACGATCTTTCCAGAGTCGGTCGTTATAAATACAATAAAAAACTTGCGATTGGAAGCCGTATTGCCGGTCATTTGCTGGCTCAGCCGATCATCAACGAGATGACAGGTGAGCTTCTTGCTCAGGCGGGGGAAACGATTACCGCGCAGAAGGCAATGGAAATAGAGCGCGCTGGAGTCGACACGGCATATTTGGACGTGGACGGGGAAACCGTCAAGGTGTTCTCTAACGGAATGGTAGATCTTGCGGATTTTGTATCCTTTTCACCGGAAGAATGCGGTGTCAACGAAAAGGTGCGTTTGAAAGTCCTCCGCCAGCTGATGGAGGAATCTCAGGACGATGAAGCACTGAAGAAGGCGATTGCCGAAAATTTGGATCAGCTCATTCCACGCCATATCATCAAAGACGATATTTTTGCATCCATCAACTATATCAATAACCTTGCGCATGGCGTAGGAGTCACAGATGACATTGACCATTTGGGGAACCGCAGAATCCGCAGTGTGGGCGAGCTGCTGCAAAATCAGTTTCGGATTGGTTTTTCCAGGATGGAACGTGTGATTCGGGAACGGATGACATTGCAGTCTCAGGATATGGATTCTGTCACCCCACAGGCGTTGATTAATATTCGGCCGGTGGTTGCGGCTGTCAAAGAGTTTTTCGGATCTTCCCCCTTATCTCAGTTTATGGATCAGACCAATCCGTTGGCCGAGCTTACTCACAAACGGCGTCTTTCTGCTTTGGGACCCGGCGGTCTTTCTCGTGACCGTGCCGGATTTGAAGTGCGTGATGTTCATTATTCGCATTACGGACGTATGTGCCCGATTGAAACGCCGGAAGGTCCGAATATCGGGTTGATCTCCTACTTGGCTTCCTTTGCGCGGTTAAATGAATATGGTTTTATTGAGGCGCCTTATCGGAAGGTGGACAAACAAACGGGCAGAGTGCTCGACGAAGTGGTTTATATGACGGCGGACGTGGAAGATCAATTTGTCGTGGCGCAGGCCAATGAGGCGCTGACGGAGGACAATCTGTTTGTACGTCCTCGCGTTAATGCGCGTGTGCGCGATCAGATTGTGGAAATTGAGCGGGAAGCGGTAGATACCCGTGCTGATAGACGGGAAATCGACCGTGTGGCAGCCGTTCTCGCTCGCAAGG
>CAKRVU010000144.1 GCA_934408835.1 uncultured Oscillospiraceae bacterium
CAGGAAATCCAGGAATTGATTTCTATTATGCAAAACTTGATTGACAATGGAAAAACCATTATTATCATTACGCATAAACTGAAAGAAATCAAAGCGTCAGCGCAGGAATGTACTATCATTCGGCGCGGGCAGTATATAGACATGGTTTCGGTTGCAGACGTGGATGTGCAGCAGCTGGCTGAAAAAATGGTCGGGCATCCAATTCGGCTGAAGGTAGATAAAAAGCCGATGACGGAGGGTGACGTTGTATTTGAAATCAACAACATTACTGTCAAAGACGATCGCAAATTGGATGCCGTTAAAAATCTATCCTTACAGATTCATAAGGGCGAGATTTTAGGTATTGCCGGTATTGATGGAAACGGACAGAAGGAACTGGTTGAGGCAATTACCAATCTTGCGCATACGGAATCAGGAACTATCAAAATCAATGGCAAGGAAATCCAGAACACTTCCACCAAGAATGTAATTGATTCGAAAGTGGCAACGATTCATGAAGATCGGCATCGGAGAAGTATTGTTTTGGATTATAGTGTAGCGGATAACACAGTAGTTGAAAACTTTAAAAAGTCTCCGTTTTCAAAACGAGGCGTGTTAAATGAAAAAGCCATTCACGATTATGCGCACAAAGTAATTGCGGAGTATGATGTCCGTCCAAATGGGTGCGAAGATATGCCGATTCGCGGTTTATCGGGAGGAAATCAGCAGAAGGTAGTGATTGCGCGTGAGATATTCAACGATCCCGATCTACTGATTGCCGTACAACCTACGCGCGGTTTGGATGTTGGAGCAGTGGAAAATGTCCATAAAATGTTGATAGCAGAGCGGGACAAAGGCAAAGCTATTTTGCTGATTTCGTTGGAGCTGGATGAAGTGCTCAATGTTGCGGATCGGATTGCAGTCATTTATGATGGTCAGATTGTGGATACCTTTATGCAAGATGAAGCAGATGAAAATACCATCGGATTACTCATGGCGGGAGGACGACGAGATGCAGAGAATGGCTAAAGTATTAAAAAAGCCGCTTACATCGACTATTATTGCAATTGTTTGTGGTTTTATTGTGGCGATGATAATCCTTGCTTGCGCAGGATATAATCCCTTTCAGGCAATGGCGTCCCTTTTTGGTGGGATGCTCGGGTCTCCAAAATATATTTCCAATGTGATTATCAAAAGCGTACCGTTAATTATGACCGGTGTTGCGATTGCATTTGCATTTAAAACTGGATTGTTTAACATCGGCGCTGAGGGGCAATACATTGCCGGTACAGTTGCGGCTGTAATTGTTGGCTGTAATTTTGATTTTGCACCTGTTATTGAGATCCCTATGGTCATTTTGGCCGGAATGTTGGCTGGAGCTGTTGTAGGCGGTTTGGTAGGATACCTGAAAGCAAAATTTGGAATACATGAGGTTATTACCAGCATCATGTTAAACTGGATTATGCTTTATTTGTGCAACTATGTCAGCAACAGTTCTTCTCTTGCAATGCCTGATAGTTCCAGTTCTTATCCGGTAAATGTCAGCAGTTACATAACGCTTTTGCCGGAATGGAAAATGTCGGATCAGGGTATGGAATTTTTGAAGAATCATGAATTTTTAGGATCTATTTTGGCAACTGACGTCAATTTTGGTATTTTGATCGCAATCGCAGTTGCAATCGGTGTTTCTTTCTTGTTGTATCGCACAACAAAAGGATATGAGTATCGGGCGGTTGGTCTTTCCAAAGACGCTGCTGAATTTGCCGGTATTAACGTTCGGCAAAGCATTTTCCAAACGATGCTGATTTCCGGTGCAATTTGCGGATTAGCGGGCGCTTTGGTCATTACTGGCGTATATCCGCACAGTACCAGCGTGTTGGGAGTATTTGAAAATAATGGATTTAACGGAATTGGTGTTGCTTTGATTGCCGGAGCGTCCCCAATCGGATGTATTTTCTCCGGATTGCTGTTTGGCGGGTTGCTTTATGGAGGTCAGGCAATACAGTTCGATATTGGAGCGCCTTCCGATATCGTCAATATTATGATTGGTGTCATTATCTTTTTTGTTGCACTCACGAAGGTTGTGCCAATCCTATCTGAGAAGCTGGAGAAACGAGGGAAGAAACATGATGAATGAGATTACATTATTAATTGGAATGACATTATTGTATGCTACACCTTTGATTTTTGGCGCGCTTGGCGGAGTTGTCTCAGAACGATCGGGAGTAATCAATATCGGTATTGAAGGGATGATGACGATTGGCGCGTTTGTTGGAGCGACAGTAGGTTATTATAGCGCCAGTGCATGGTTGGGTCTGTTAATGGCTGCGTTATTTGGAGGTTTGTTCTCCTTGTTGCACGCTGTGGCTTCTATCACCTTCAAGGCGGATCAAACCATTTCCGGTATTGCACTCAACTTGATTGGACCGGGACTTGCACTTTTCTTCTGCCGTGTATTCTTTGACGGCTCTACTGTTTCATTGCCATGCCCTAATGTATTGCCAAAAATTTTTGGTAACACCTCTTCCGACATTCTGGGAAATTTAAATTTGAATATTTCGTTTATTCTTGCAGTTATTGCAACTATTTTGGTGTGGTTTATTTTATACCGTACCAAATGGGGACTTAGAGTTCGCGCAGTAGGAGAACATCCAGCGGCAGCAGATACGTTAGGGATTAACGTCACTCGTGTGCGCTATTCTTGCGTATTGGCTTCAGGTATGTTGGCTGGAATTGGCGGTGCTACTATCACGTTGGGAATTGTAACTCAATTCAATCCAACATCAGTAGCCGGTCAGGGCTTTATTGCATTGGCGGCCGTTATTTTTGGAAAATGGACACCGCATGGTGCGTTTGGTGCATGTCTTGTTTTTGGTGTAGCACAGGCGCTTGTGGTGATTCTCGGCGGAGGAGTCCTGCCGATTCCTTCGGAAGTGATTGCAATGCTTCCATACATCATTACCATTTTGATTCTGATCATCTTTGTTGGAACTTCTGTTGCTCCGAAAGCCGATGGTATTCCATATGAAAAAGGTTCGCGATAGATGGATGTTGCAAAAAGGAGTGGATAGAAAATGGATTTTCAGCAAATCCTTTCCAAAGTGGATCATACTTTATTGAAACAAGACGCCACGTGGGAACAAATAAAAAAGATCTGTGACGAAGGGATAGAATATCACACAGCTTCAGTCTGCATTCCAGCCAGTTTTGTAAAACAGGCAGCCGATTATATGCAGGGAAAATGCAAAGTGTGTACAGTCATAGGATTTCCCAATGGGTATTCTACAACAGCGACCAAAGTTTTTGAGACAAAGGACGCTGTTAAAAATGGAGCCGATGAGATTGATATGGTAATCAATATCGGATGGGTGAAAGATCAAAAATACGATTTGATTTTAGATGAGATCAAACAAATAAAAGCTGCTTGTGACGGTAAGCTGTTGAAAGTAATTATAGAAACATGCCTTCTGACAGAGGAGGAAAAGATCCGGATGTGTTCTGTTGTTACTGATTCGGGCGCGGAGTACATCAAAACTTCTACCGGTTTTTCTACTGCCGGCGCCACGTTTTCCGATATTGAATTGTTTGCTAAGCATGTAGGAGCGGATATAAAGATAAAAGCCGCCGGTGGAATTTCTACTTTAGAAGACGCAGAGAAGTTTTTATCTTTGGGCGCCAGTCGTTTGGGAACCAGTCGTATCATTCAACTAGTATTAAAGGAGCAAGACCAATGAGAATGTTTGATATTATTGCTAATAAAAGAGATGGCAAGGCACTGACCGATGAAGAGATCCATTTTTTTATTGATGGGTACGTAAAAGGTGAAATTCCTGATTATCAGTTCTCCGCGTTGTT